>NZ_JANFYJ010000130.1:0-428 GCF_024460495.1 Hungatella sp. SL.1.14
CTCACAGCGGCGACTACTCTGAATACAGAACGGAAGCCAATACCATGCCTATTCTGTTCCAGGAAGACGAGCCCGGCTTCCTCGCCGGATACGCAGCAGTAAAAGACGGCTATACCAAGCTGGGATTCTTAGGCGGTATGGCAGTTCCGGCCGTTATCCGTTACGGCTACGGCTTTGCGGAAGGCGCTGACTACGCAGCCAAAGAGATGGGCGTGGACGACATCGAGATCATGTATAACTACACAGGCGCATTTGCGGCGACACCGGAAGCACAGTCCATGGCTGCATCCTGGTATCAGAACGGCACGGAAGTCATCTTCGGATTCATAACTCTGGTCAACGTCAACGCCGATGACCTTGGCGCTCTTTTCTTCAGCAGCAGCCATAACGGAGTTGCCTACTGCGCCGCCGCATCCGAAGATGACTTC
>NZ_JANFYJ010000131.1:0-428 GCF_024460495.1 Hungatella sp. SL.1.14
CCCCGGAGCAATCCGGGGTTTTATATATCGATATTATTGCCCTTATATGAAGTAAGGCAGCCCAAGCGGACCGCCCTTTTCTTACCACTCAAACTGGCTGCCGAATTTTCGGCCGTGATGTTCCCTACAGTGCTTCGATAAACTTCTTCACTCCCTGATATATCTCCTTGTACGGCAGCCCCTCTACCATCAGCGTGGCCAGATGCAGCTCCACTACCGTTTCCAGCGATTTTAAGTGCATCAGCGTCCTCTGGTCTGCCTTGTCCCTCCCGCCGTTCTCTATGCCTAATCTGCGGTTTATGAGCTTGGTCAGTGACACATACTACCGATCTGCGTGCTGGCTCCCCTGTGCCCTTGCGTACTCTACAAAGAGCTTAATCTGATCTGTCTCAGCCTTGCGTACTTCTTTAGTCTCCTGACGGATTCCC
>NZ_JANFYJ010000132.1:0-428 GCF_024460495.1 Hungatella sp. SL.1.14
CCCGTATCGTCTGACGCCGGAGAGACGTTAATGTGAAACAGGTAATTGACACCATCTTTTTTTGTATTTCGACGGCAGGCAGCGGTGACTTTGACTGGCAGTATGAACAGCACGCATGCATGATGCTTCCGGATGGCGATATTATGCTGTTTGACAATGGCCACTGGAGGGCAAAGAATAAGGAGCAGTACAGGCTCAACCGGGATAATTTCTCCAGAGGAGTCCGCTACCACATAGATACGGAGAGGATGACGATTGAGCAGGTATGGCAGTTTGGAAAAGAGCGGAAGAATGACTTCTTCTCATCCTATATTTCCAATGTGGAATATTATCGTGACGGCCACTATCTGGTACATTCCGGAGGAATGGGGTATAATCATGGTGTTACCTGTGAGGAACTTCCGGTATATATGAATCTGGAGGATCCG
>NZ_JANFYJ010000133.1:0-428 GCF_024460495.1 Hungatella sp. SL.1.14
GTCATATAAATATGGGCATCGTCCTGCGTAAAACAGCGAACCCGCATGAGGCCGTGGAGCGCGCCGGATTTTTCGTGGCGGTGTACCAGACCGAGTTCTCCCATGCGCAGCGGCAGATCTCGGTAGGAGCGGGGCTGGGATTTGTAAACCAGCATACTTCCGGGGCAGTTCATGGGTTTGATGGCGAATTCCGTATCATCAATGGTCGTCGTGTACAGGTTTTCTTTATAGTGATCCCAGTGTCCGGAGGTCTCCCACAGAGAGCGGTTTAACATGATGGGAGTAGCGATTTCCACATATCCCTCGCGCTCGTGGATTTCACGCCAGAAGTTTGTCAGAGCATTTTTCAGTACCATGCCCTTTGGAAGGAAGAATGGAAATCCCGGGCCTTCAACCATGATGGTAAACAGACCCAGTTCTTTTCCCAG
>NZ_JANFYJ010000134.1:0-423 GCF_024460495.1 Hungatella sp. SL.1.14
TACTTCTTCTTCCTTAGAAAGGAGGTGATCCAGCCGCACCTTCCGATACGGCTACCTTGTTACGACTTCACCCCAGTTATCAGTCCCGCCTTCGGCAGCTCCCTCCTTGCGGTTGGGTCACTGACTTCGGGCGTTACCAACTCCCATGGTGTGACGGGCGGTGTGTACAAGACCCGGGAACGTATTCACCGCGACATTCTGATTCGCGATTACTAGCGATTCCAGCTTCATGCAGGCGAGTTGCAGCCTGCAATCCGAACTGAGACGTTATTTTTGGGGTTTGCTCCAGATCGCTCCTTTGCCTCCCTTTGTTTACGCCATTGTAGCACGTGTGTAGCCCAAATCATAAGGGGCATGATGATTTGACGTCATCCCCACCTTCCTCCAGGTTATCCCTGGCAGTCTCCCCAGAGTGCCCGACTC
>NZ_JANFYJ010000135.1:0-421 GCF_024460495.1 Hungatella sp. SL.1.14
CATGCTGGCATGACTCCCGGTTACCTTACGGCTTCCTTCCTTCATACCGAATGGAGATGGAGAGATTCGAACTCTTGACCCCCTGCTTGCAAGGCAGGTGCTCTCCCAACTGAGCTACACCCCCATAAATAATCTGGCACCCACCTGCTCTCCCATGCCGTCTCCAGCATAGTACCATCGGCCGCTTAAGTCTTAACCATCGTGTTCGGGATGGGTACGGGTGTTTCCCCTAAGCGCATCGGCACCAGAAATTTCCAGTCTTTCTTGGCGTTTCTTATTCAATTATTTTTATCTTCTTTGAAACACAAGACTCAACAGTATCTAAAACCCCTACTTCTTCTTCCTTAGAAAGGAGGTGATCCAGCCGCACCTTCCGATACGGCTACCTTGTTACGACTTCACCCCAGTTATCAGTCCCGCC
>NZ_JANFYJ010000136.1:0-420 GCF_024460495.1 Hungatella sp. SL.1.14
ACTGCTTATCCGGTTTATCGATCGCCTCAAGAGTCACCTTCCCGCTGTTATTCTGCAGATACTGCATGAACAGCATCGCATGGTCTCTCTCCTCCTGTGCCTGCACCTGATACCAGTTCGCATCACCGAAGGACTATAACAGCCGCATCAACTGGAGCATCATCGCTTTTATGGGCGGCGCCATCAACCTGGCCAATGCCCTTACCACAGTGGGGATCGACACCTGGCTGGGCAATACATTCGGTGCTTTCATGGCAAGTCTTATCAGCAACCCGTTTTTATTTGTCTTTGTCATTGCCACCGTCGCACTGCTTGCACGTTTTATCATCGTGGATATGACCACCTGTTACACGCTCTTCATTGTAATTCTGACTCCGTTCTGCATACAGGCCGGCATGAGCCCCTGGATCGCAGCCATGG
>NZ_JANFYJ010000137.1:0-420 GCF_024460495.1 Hungatella sp. SL.1.14
CCATGGAAGTGATGACGCTTTCTCAATTAAGATATACCCCCGCCGACATGTTTACCACCGTGTTCATCGGCAATGAGAAGACAAAGGTGATAAACGGAAAGATGGTGACGCCGAGAGGGTACCGGAATGTGTAGGATCCTGATCTTCGGAGGCACCACGGAAGGCCGGCTTCTTGCCGAATACTGCATGCAGCAGGAAATCGCTGTCTGTGTCAGCGTCATCAGCGGCTACGGGGCGGACTTACTGCCGGAAAGCCGGCTGATTCACGTGGTCTCCGGTCGGATGGAGGAGAAAGAGATGGAAGAATTCATGAGCCGGGAGTCCATCCGAACCGTCTTTGACGCGACCCATCTGTATGCCGTGGAGGCAACCGGAAATATAAGGGAAGCCTGTAAGCGTTCCGGAGCCTCTTACGTGAGG
>NZ_JANFYJ010000138.1:0-418 GCF_024460495.1 Hungatella sp. SL.1.14
CACCGTGCGCCGCTATCTTGCCCAGCGTGCTGAGCTGCTGGGCGCTATCCGTCTGCCCAATGATGCGTTCAAAAAGAATGCCGGTGCCGAGGTTGTATCGGACATCATTTTTCTCCAAAAGCGGGACCGTCCGCTGGACATCGTGCCGGAATGGACTCAGACCGGACAAACGGAGGATGGGTTTGCCATCAACCGGTATTTTATTGACCACCCGGAAATGGTGCTGGGCAGACAGGAGCGGGTAAGCACTGCTCATGGTATGGACTACACTGTGAATCCTATCGAGGGACTGGAGCTTTCCGACCAGCTGCATGATGCCGTGAAGTACATTCATGGTAACCATCTAAGCATTCGCCTCATGTCCTTTCTTTAATTCTCTGATTTTATCACGGCAGACTGCAGCGGTCTCATAGTCCTC
>NZ_JANFYJ010000139.1:0-415 GCF_024460495.1 Hungatella sp. SL.1.14
ATCACTTCGGCAGCCCGACAGCTGGTATGTATTCTGCCCGCTGCCTGGTTCTTCGCAGCGGAATTCGGCCTTCATGCCGTATGGTATGCGTTCCCTCTGGCGGAAATCATTTCCGTCGTCCTTACGACTGTCTTATTCCGCCGGATCTATCAGAAAAAGAGTCAGTTGTTATAACCGTAAAGCAGCGGCTTTACGCCGGCTCAGTTATTTTCCCACACGATCCTCCGGAAGCACCAGGCAGTACGCCTGCCGGTACTCTTTCGCCGTGATTCCCATGTATTTCTTAAACAGTCTGCGAAAATAATCGACATCCGTGTACCCGCACTCGTAGGCGATCTCGCTGCCGGTCAGATTCGTTTCTATTAACAGGCGGCAGGCCCGGTTGATTCTGGCCTCGTGGATAGCATCCGTTAAG
>NZ_JANFYJ010000014.1:0-168597 GCF_024460495.1 Hungatella sp. SL.1.14
TGGAAAAGAGTAGGTAATCCATAGTGCATATCGAACTTACGTTTCTTTTGAACCGTAGGTTTATTAAAGTTACCCTTTTCTTAGAAAATCTTTTTCATTTTCCTCTTGACATATTACCAAATTGCTTATCGTGCTTTATGACAAAACTATACCAGAACATTGTACGAAAATAAGTACAAGAATTAATCCTATTTCGTCTCTTTTTTCACAATCCGTCACATTTACCCTGTTTTCAAGGAGAATAGCAAAAATTCATCTGCTTTTTTACCAATTAAGTTGATTTTTTGCTATTGTTTTTGTACATTATATCTAAGTTTTGTTTTATTTTTTACCATACAGCAAAACATTTTATGCTCATTTCGTACAAAACCTTTTGACTGTCAGTGTCTTTTTTGTTATAATTGGATATAACTAATCATTGGAAAGGATGGGACCATTGGGAATTAAGCACAAAAACACCAGGGACAGCAAATGGAAAAACATTCTGAAATCCAGGCATTTCCGTTCATTTTTCTTTATCACATTTCTGTTTACTACCATTATCTTTATCATTGGCGGCGTGGTAATCACGCTTCAAAACCGGATGAAGCTGCATGAGAATCTGGAGATGAAGGCAAATTATGTTGCGCTGTCAGTCCAGGATAATTTATCAAACATGAAAAACAGCGCGGTATTTATGGGAAATCTGGCGTCCATCGAACGGGTTCTGGAAGCGAAATCACCTACGCTGGATCAGCTGGTACGCATGACCAACGATGTAACGCCTTATTCCACTCTGTATCATTACGAGTCCATCTGCCTCTTTTTCAACCGGTCTCAAAGAATCTTTGATTCCAGCGGCGGAATGTATGATTATGATGACTTCTATGACAAAGAACTGATTGAAACCCTTGAGAATATGAAGGGCGAAGAGATGTGGCTGATTAACGTTCCCTATAAGCGCTACTACAGCCCTGATCCGGCAGTTGCCGTGATTACTTATGCGCGCAGGCTTCCCCTGTACAAATCGCAGGGGAGGGGATATGTAACCGTCTCCTACTCTCTTGGCCGGCTTCAGAAAGCCGCCGCAGAGGCCGCGGGCTACACCCCCTACACGGCTACGGTCTGCTTTCAGGACCATCTGCTCTGGTCCTCCTCTGACACAGTCATGAAAACCTGGGATAACGGGCTGACTGCCGCCGAAAACGAAGGCCTTCTGCTGCCCGGCACCACCGCCTTTTCCTCCTTTTCCACGATCGGAGCCAGATGTTCCTTCCACGCGTCGAAGCTGGAACTTCTGACTGCGGTAAGCGCCACGCTCCTGCAGTGGTTTTTGATCTATCTGGCCGCAGCGGCGGCTGACTTTGCCGCCTCCATGGTTTACGGCATGATCATGCTGCGCCCGGTGGATGCGATTATGAAGAAGATCGGGATCAATCCCTACACGGAGATACCGGGAGTCCGGGAGGATGAATTTTCACTGATCAGCACCGCTCTCGACAATCTGAATGCGCAGCTGTCTGACATCGGGACCGTCATGCATGAAAACCAACAGCTGGTCCGGGAACGTCTGCTGTCCGGCATCCTCTATAACTATGTGGATATCACCAGTCTTCCGCCGGAATATGAGGAACACGGGCTCCTGTTTCCGTTCCCGTATTACGCTGTTATCCTGATTTCTCTTCCCTCTCTCGATCAGATGGAGGACTATACGAGACGGGAACAGTTAAAGCTGGTCATCAGAACCAATACCACAAATGCCTTTTCCGCCCTTGGCACCGCCTACAGCCTCTATATTGACAACAAAAGCATCTGCATTATCTTAAACACCGGGCTGTCCGATACGCTGTCGAAGGAGCTTTCCAGACTGTGCACCGCACTGAAGAAACGGATGAAGCAGACTCTCAGTGTCTATCCGCTGTTTTCCATCGGCATCTGCTCCGAGACGGAACCGGCTCCGTGGCAGGTATGGCAGCTGGCACGGCACAATTTTATCTTTACGGCTGCGGATGCCGATGACTTCGTCCTGTTCAGCTACCAGAATGAGTTCACCTCCTCCATTGATCAGGATATCGTATCTCATATTACGCAGGCCATCATCGATAAAAACGGCACCGGCTTAAAGGAGCATACCGACGCTTTCCGAAACCGCTATTTAGAGAACGGGGACGAGGAGGAAGTGAAGCGTCTGGCCCTCATTACGGTCTGCACCATCTATGCCTCGCTTTTGGAGATGAACGGGGATATTCCCGACATTCAGATGAACGCATCTGTGCGCAAACTGGAAAACGCCTCCACCATTGACGAAATCAACAAGCATTTTTGCAGCTGTCTGTTCGGGATGCTGGATGCAAAAAACAAGATTTCCACGGAATCCTACGGATACATACAGAAGGCGGTCCAGTATATCGAACAGAATTATTCACAGCCCATCACCATTCCACAGATTGCCGGCTTCGTGGGAGTCAGTTCCATCTATTTGACGAAGCTGTTCAAGCTGTCTACCGGAAAGACGCTGTCGGAGTATTTAAACTATCACCGCACCCAGAAGTCGCTGGATCTGCTGACGCATACGGAAGAGACGATCAACTGGATCAGCGAAGCCGTAGGCTACAGTGACGTGAGAAGCTATATACGGTTCTTTAAAAAATTTTACTATATGACTCCCAGTGAATACAGAAAAGAGCACTGATACTTCGCGGGAACACTCTCCTGTAAGATCAAAACAGGATTCTCCGATTACTGCATCAGAGAATCCTGTTTTTGTATGGTTTATACACCTGTTACTGAATTTCTTTCAGATACCGTCCCAGTGCATCCTGCCAGGACGGCAGTCTCTCAAATCCATTTGCTTCCAGCTTATCCTTGCTCATGCGGCTGTTCATCGGCCGTTTCGCCCTGGACGGATATTCCTCAGACGTGACCGGTACCACTTCTACCTTCATGCCCGCCTGCTTAAATATTTCTTTTGCAAAATCGCACCAGCTGCACAGTCCCTCGTTTGTGGCATGGTAGCGGCCATACCTGTCGGTCTCTATCATATCCACCAGCAGGCGGGCAAGATCGTAGGTATAGGTAGGGGAACCGATCTGATCGGATACCACAGTGATCTTATCGTGGGTCTTTCCCAGATTCAGCATGGTCTTTATGAAATTCCTGCCGTTTACGCCGAACACCCAGGCGATCCGCACAGTAAAATATTTGGTGAGATTCTCCTCGATGGCCAGCTCTCCCTCATATTTTGTCAGCCCGTAGACGTTTAACGGTTCTCTCTCATCATCCGGCTCCCAGGGACGGGTGCCCTGGCCGTTAAACACGTAATCCGTGCTGATGTACATCATCTTGATATCCAGCTCCCGGCATACCTTCGCAATGTTTTCCGTGCCGTATGCATTGACGCGTCTGCAAAGCTCTAAATTGTCCTCCGCCGCATCTACCGCCGTATAAGCCGCACAGTGGATTACCGCCTCCGGAGCGGCTTCCCGGATAACGCGGTTTACGCTTTCGGCATCCGTAATGTCCATCTCGTCGATGTCCACGCCGATCGCCTCGTGACCTCTCTTTTCCAGCTCATCAACCACATCGTGGCCCAGCTGGCCTTTTACTCCTGTTACAAAAACTCTCATAGATACCTCCATCGCGTCAGCCGGAACGGCATATTATAAACGGTCTCCATACATATTTTCGAAGTAATTCTGGTACTCTCCGTTGATGATGTGCTTCCACCAGTCTTCATTGTCCAGATACCACTGAATGGTCTGCTCAATTCCCGTATCAAAGGTGTATTTCGGCTTCCATCCCAGCTCTGTCTCCAGTTTTTTCGGGTCGATGGCGTAGCGTCTGTCATGGCCTGGGCGGTCGGAGACATACTTGATTAAGCTTTCCGGCTTGTCTAATGCCTTTAAGATCGTCTTTACCACTTCCAGGTTCGTTCTCTCATTGTGGCCGCCGACGTTGTAAACCTCGCCTTCCCTGCCTTTATGGATAATTAAATCAATGGCCTCGCAGTGATCCGCAACATGGAGCCAGTCACGGACATTCTCGCCGGTTCCATAGACCGGAAGTTCCTCATCTGCCAGCGCACGGCTGATGATCAGCGGAATCAGTTTCTCCGGGAAATGGTAGGGTCCGTAGTTATTGGAGCATCTTGAGATCGTGACCGGCAGTCCGAAGGTCCTGTGGTAAGCGAGTACGAATAAATCGGCGCTCGCCTTGGAGGAAGAGTATGGACTGGAGGTGTGAAGCGGAGTCTCCTCTGTGAAGAATAAGTCCGGGCGGTCTAACGGAAGGTCGCCGTACACCTCGTCGGTGGATACCTGATGGTATCTCTTAATTCCAAACTCCCGGCAGGCGTCGAGCAGGGTGGTGGTTCCCATGACATTCGTTCTCACGAAGCTCTCCGGATCGGTGATGGATCGGTCCACATGGCTCTCCGCCGCGAAATTGACGATCACGTCCGGTTTTTCTTTTTCAAATAAGTCAAAGATGAATTTACGGTCCGCGATATCACCTTTCACAAACTTGTAATTCGGCTTCTCCTCTACCGGCTTTAAGGTCTCCAAGTTGCCTGCGTAAGTGAGTAAGTCTAAGTTGATGATCTCGTAATCCGGGTATTTGTTTACCATGTGATGGACGAAGTTGCCTCCAATGAAGCCTGCGCCTCCTGTAACGATGATTTTCATGTGTGAATTCCTCCTGTTTTTCCTTTATTCCCGCAGGCAACGAGCCGGACGGACGCGCTGGCGCGTCCATTTGGCTACTGCCGCTCGCGGCGGGGTTTTTAACTTTATCAGTCTGTCCGTTTACTTAATATCAATATATTTGCCGGCCAGAACATCCATGAGATAATGGCCATACTGGTTCTTCTTCAGTGGTTCGATATCTTCTAAGAGCTGGTCTCTGGTAATCCAGTGATTAAGATACGCGATCTCCTCCAGGCACGCCACTTTCCTGTGCTGATGGGTCTCCATGGTGCGGACAAAGTTGGTGGCGTCCGCCAGGGATTCGTGGGTTCCTGTGTCGAGCCAGGTAAAGCCCTGTCCGAGAAGTTCCACATCCAATCTTCCCTCTTCCAGATAGATCCGGTTCAAATCGGTGATTTCCAGCTCGCCGCGGGCGGAAGGCTTTAAATTCTTTGCATACTCCACCACCTTATTATCGTAGAAATAGAGTCCGGTCACGCAGTAGTTGCTCTTCGGATGCTCCGGCTTCTCCTCGATGGAAATAGCCTTTCCGTTGGAATCAAATTCCACGATGCCGAACCGTTCCGGATCGTCCACATAATATCCGAATACGGTAGCGCCCTCTTTCTTGTTGGCGGCCGCCAGAAGCCGTTTTGTCAGGCCGTGTCCCGCAAAGATATTGTCGCCCAGAATCATGGCTACATTATCATCCCCGATAAATTCCTCGCCAATGATAAACGCCTGGGCCAGTCCATCCGGTGACGGCTGAACGGCGTAGGATAAACGGATTCCGAACTGGCTTCCGCTCCCTAAGAGCGCCTCGAACCGCGGTGTGTCGTCCGGAGTGGAGATGATCAGAATATCTCTGATTCCCGCGTTCATCAGAACGGACAGCGGATAGTAGATCATGGGTTTGTCATAGATCGGCAGAAGCTGCTTCGATGTGACCATCGTCAACGGGTAAAGTCTTGTGCCGGAGCCTCCGGCGAGGATAATTCCCTTCATAGTGTGTTCCTCCGTATTTTATATTTTACAAAATCTGTCCCGCGTTTTGTTTCTTCGGTTTCAGTTCTTCCGGCATCGAAAGATACCGGCTCTCTTGGTAACGAAAAGCGTCCCTTTTTTCTCGATCTTTTTCTTTAAAAAGTCCCGGAATTCATCGTACCGCTCACTCAAATACTCCTGCTGATTGCCATGACAGGAGAGAATATACTCCATCAGCGGTCCCTCGTCCCGGACTTCTAAATGGTCCTCATAAAGGATCTCTTCCACCCTGCCAAAATGGCGTTTCAGTATCTCACAGCCGTTTTCAAGACCAAACGCATCGTATAAATTCACTTCCGACAGCACGATCCGCGAATCAAACTCCTTCACCAGCTGGCTGATCTCCTTCATGTGTTCCCGGCCATAAGTGCTGCAGAAAAATGTTCCGTCCGGCTTCAGCACCCGCCGCACCTCCTCCAGCGCACCGTCCAAGTCCTTTAAATAGAACAGTACATGGTTGGCTGAGACCTTATCAAAGCTCTCCTCCGCCTTGGGAATCCTGCAGCAGTCAAAGACTTCATAGGAAAATCTTCCGGGCACTCCCTTGAGATGTTCCCTGGCGTCCTGTATCATTCCCTCCGAGACATCAGACAGGCAGATAACCGCATCCGGGGGAATTAAGTCCCGGTTCTCTCTCCACAGTTCTCCGTTCCCGCAGCCTGTCTCCAAAACCGTTTCACCGTCTTTTAAATCCAGCTGGGAGTACAGCCACGGAAACCAGCCCATGGGGTTCCTGGCATATTTCCTGTGAAGATCGATCCTGATGCTTAAGTTGGCCGCGTTCTTGTACTGCTCCACCAGACTCTTTTCCATATTGGTAATATGGATTAAGTGCAGGATTTTATTCCAGTCTATAACCGGATTGTCCTTTACCAGCTTCGAGGTCTCCGAGAGAGTCTGCTCTACCAGCTTCAAATGCTCAATCCGCTTCTTCACCAGATCCAGCTGAAGCTCCAGAGACTGCTCCACATAGCCGTTGTCATCATCGTTGATGGTGATTGAACGAATCTCGTCTAAGGAGAAGCCCAGATATTTGAGAGAAAGTATCTTCTGAAGCTTTGCGAAATCGGAATCCGTATATAACCGGTATCCCGCCTCGCTCATACCAGCTGGTTTAAGCAGGCCCTGTTTATCGTAATAACGGATGGTCCGGATCGATACATTTGCCTTTTTTGCGAATTCTCCGGACGTATAATACCCTTGCATCTTCTGCATCACCACCTTTGCTCTGGGATCTTTATGTTACCATTATACAGGGTGACGTAAGGGAAGGGTCAAGTGTTTTTTAGATTTTCCCTAATTTTCTTTTTACACACAAAAAGATACGGTCTGACCGGAAAGTTCCAGTTCCGCCGTATCTTCTGCTGTATCTGCTTTACCTCTATTTTATTTCTGCTTTTCTATTGTCTTATGATTTACTTTTCATTTCCCTCTGCCTGCTTATCCACTCCCTGCATCCTCCTGTACACAGTCAGTATCGCCGTACAGATAACCAGCAGCACCGGAATCACCATCATCCCCGCCAGATATCCTGCGGCATCCACCAGGGCCCCGATAAATCCCGATAAAACCGTGCCGATCAAAGAGCTGGTCAGACTGACTGTGGAAGTCGCCGTACCGGAAAGATGAGGATACTTCCCGCACGCCATGCCAATAATGGACGGGAATGCAGCTCCAGTCAGTGCTCCTACGGTAAAGAGAACGGCAATCAGGAAGACTCCGTTTCCCAGGAGAAACGCCGCAATATAGAGAAATGCGGAAAGAAAGCACGTGGTGCAGAGC
Organism: Hungatella sp. SL.1.14; assembly: GCF_024460495.1. Classification (NCBI taxonomy): domain Bacteria; kingdom Bacillati; phylum Bacillota; class Clostridia; order Lachnospirales; family Lachnospiraceae; genus Hungatella; species Hungatella sp. SL.1.14. The sequence goes on from NZ_JANFYJ010000014.1 coordinate 7,488, forward strand.
CACTTGCTGTACTCTATCTTCCGATCCACAGCCGGCTGCATGAATCTGCCGGCCACGATTCCACCCCAGAAAAGAATCAGAGCCATGCTGGAAACACTCCGGTCCAGTCCCAGTCCGTCCTGAATATACGTGGTAATCCAGAGTCCAATCGCTGATTGGTGGCCCATATATGCGGCGCACAGCAACGCCAGAATCAGTATGGTACGGTCCGCCAGGAGGCGTTTTACACCTCCCAGCAGATTACCGTTTCCTGACTTCTTTTTATCGTCCTTTACCGGAATTGCGATGATCACAAAGGCCAGAGTAACTGCGGTGCACAGAACACCAAGATTTACAAAAGATCGGTTCCACGGCTGGCCGCTCCGCTGGACTATGGAGGCGTAGATTGGCCCTGCCAGCGATCCCAGACTGAAGAATGCATGAATCATGTTTAAATATGCGGTCCTCTTATCCCCATACGCTTCCGATACAAACGCGCTGATCAGGAGATTTAAGTAACTGTTCGCCACCCCCAGTGCAAAAAAGAACACAAGAAGCATCACATACGCCGGAGCTGCTCCGATTCCAAACAGTACCGCAGTATAGATCGTAAAAAACACCACGATCAGCTTAAGCTTAGGAAACCGATCCGATAAGACGCCGCCAAATATCATGGCCGCTATCCCGCCCACATTCTGAACCGATCCGATAATTCCAATCTGTGTGTTGTTCAGATTATAGCTCGTAGTCATTTCCGGAATCAGAATACCAATCATTGTTGAAGAGATTGCAAAGAAGAACATGATTCCAAACAGGCAGTAGATAATGATTTTCATCCGGCCAGAGTGTACCGCCTGCCCTTTTACCGCCATACTACTTGTTATTTGCTGCATAGAATTCATCCACCTGCCTCTGTAATTCAGCCTTTACCTTGTCATTACCGGCGGCCTTCGCCTTCTCAGCCAGTTGTGCTAAATCCTTCTGCACATCGGTCGTCATTCCCAGCCTTAAAGGTGCGTTATACTGCGAGTACACATTCTGCATGGCCGCGTACTCGGATTTTACCGGATCGGTATCCATGTTAAAGTTACGGAAAATATTCTCCACCGTGATGTCCTCGAGAGCCTGTTTCTGTTCCGCATAATCGTCGGGCGCATTGGCTGGAACAAGGTAGAACTGCTGGCTTCTGAAGCCCCAGGTTCCCGGCTCCGGAAGGAACATGGCCGTGTCAAGAGGCGTGTAACGGTTGTTCTCTTCTCTGCGGTAATCCTCTCCCTCAATTCCATACGTGAGCAGGTCATAATACGTCTCATCCGTCCTGATCTTGTCGAGAAGCATCAGCGCTCTTTCCGGATGCCTGGATGAACTGGGTACCACCATACAGTCCTGGGTGTAAGCCAGATGGTTTACATTCGGCTGAACATTATACCAGCGCACCTTCCAGGAAGGATCACAGATCTGATAGTTGGAAACGCCCTGATCAAAGTTTCCAAAGCCGCCTGCTGCCACGCCAGCCTGAACCATATCGGTAGAAGTATCCTTGATGGAAAGCGCAGATTTAGGCCACAGCCCCTCATCCGACCATTGCTTTGCCTTGTTTAAATACTCCTCATAGCCCTCCCACTCATGAGCCGCAATAACCTTCGGACTTCCGTTTGAACTGTCTATATAATAGATTCCGTACTGGCCGCCGTTCACCGGGTACAGTCCCTTGGATTCAATGTAAATGTCAGTCAGAACATGATCCTGTCCGATAGCGGCCAGATTGCTGAACTGTGTCTCCCCGGCATTGACTGCCTCTAAATATTCCATATACTGGTCAATATCTTTGATCTCGTCAAATCCGTACTTTTCCATCATGTCGCCCCGCACAGTGACGCCGTATGCGCTGTAGGTGTAGAAATTCGTCGGATACGCGTAGAGGTGCCCGTTGATTGTAGCCTGGGCCAGCGCTTCCTCCGGCTCCAGCTTCAGGCTTTCGGCACAATATTTTGGCAATAAGTCCTCAAGCGGCATAAACGCCCCCTTCTGTGCCAGATTCGCAAAGTTTACCCAGGTTCCGCCATAGGCCAGATCAAATTCCTCTCCCGAAGAAAAGATCAACGGATACTTTGTCGCCATATCACCGTACTCAATAAAGTTGACTGTCAATGTACAGTTTAAATCCTTAAGTGCCAGTTCGTTAAATTTCTCCAGAACGGTGTCGTATCTGGCAGGTCTCGGCCCAAGCAGATACATAACCAGATCCACCCGTTCCCCGATATCGGAGCCTTTTGTCTCACCGTTTTTCACCGATGTCGTCTGCTCCCCTGTATTGCCTGTCTCCGCATGGTTTCCCCCGCATGCGGTAAGTGTCAGCATCCCGGCCGCCAATAGTAACGCAGCACTCTTTCTCAGCTTCTTCATAAATTTCCTCTCCTTTATTTATTATTTATGTAGTTTTTTATAGCTATCCCTTAACAGCGCCAATCGTGATTCCCTGTACGAAATACTTCTGTACAAATGGATAAACCATGATCACCGGTCCCGTAGCAATTACCGCCATAGCCATCTTCAGCGAGTTAGACGGCATATTATTCGCAGCAATTCCAATCTGGGCCGCAATTCTCGCCAGCACCTGTTTGGCCGCCAGCATATTGTAAAGCAGGTACTGCAGCGGATATTTGGTATTGCTTTCGATGTAAAGCATGGCATTATACCAGTCGTTCCAGTAATCCAGTGCGACAAAAAGTCCCACCGTGGCGAGCCCCGCCTTCGACAGCGGAAGCACAAACTGAACAAAAATCATGAATTCACCCGCTCCATCCATTTTAGCAGACTCGATGATGGACATTGGCACGCTTGACATAAAGCTCTTTAGCACCAGCATGTAAAATACGTTGACCAGGTAAGGCAGGATCAAAGCCATCAGACTGTCTTTCAGTCCCAGGTACCGCACCACAAAGATATAGATCGAGAGCATACCTCCGTTAAACAGTGTGGTAAAGTAAAAATAGAACGATATCTGATTTCGGTACTTAAAATCCGGCCGCGAAATCACATAGGCGGCCATAGAGGTAATTAAGAGTCCCAGACCGGTACCAACTGCTGTGATAAATATCGTAACGCCGTAAGCCCTGAAAATATCCATCGGATGCTCAAACAGCGTCTTATACGCCTGAAAGCTTATCTTTCCCGGAAGCAGCCCGTAACCATGCTGCATAATATAGTTTTCTTCTGTAATGGAGGCGGATATCAGCATGATGAATGGAAGCAGGCAGATTGCCGCCAGAACTAACATGATTACGATACCAAGAATATCAAACGTCCTCTGTTCCTTTCCCCGTCTCACTGTTAATGCGTCCGTCTCATTTTCTTTCGATTTTCCCATTCTTTTTCCCTCTCTTCTATCAGACATGCATTACGTTCCCGTTAAAACAGGGCGTAATCCGGATCAATCTTCTTAACAACAGCATTCGCGATATTGATAATTACAAAACACATGACTGACTGGTACAGAGTGGCAGCTGCCGTCATTCCCATATCGGTTCCTGAAAGAAGGGAGCGGAACACGTACGTGTCTATAACATCTGTAATATCGTACAGCTGTCCGTTCATTCCGATAATCTGATAAAACATCTGGAAATCTCCCCGGAGCACTTTCCCCAGATTAAGCAGGAAAATAATAATCAGCGTCGGTTTGATTCCTGGAATCGTTATATACCTGATTTTCTGCCAGATATTCGCTCCATCGATATCTGCCGCTTCGAAACACTCCCGGTCGAGTCCCGCAACCGCCGCTATGTAGATAACGGAATTATATCCCACCCATTTCCAGGAATTGAAAAAGATAATGACCAAAATCCATGCCGCAGGAATCGCATACATATTGATCGGATCCATACCGAATTTAGTCAAAAGATTGTTCAGTGTTCCCGTCTCATAATTGAAAATGTTCTGTACGAACGCCCCAACGATGATCCATGATATAAAGTACGGAAGAAAGATGATGGACTGAGTCGTCTTCTTAAAACGCCTTCCCCTCATCTCGCTGAGCACAATGGCCACGACCAGAGCCAGTCCCTGTGAGATCAGCAGATTCACTACATTATAGAGAATTGTATTCCGTGTCAGCTGCCAGCCCTTGCCTGACGCGAAAAGAAACCGGAAATTCTCAAGTCCATTCCAGGGGCTTCCCCAAATCCCCTTTGCGTACCGAAAATCCTTGAATGCCAGCACCAGTCCATTTAATGGAATATAACTGAATACCAGCACAATGAGTACTGCTGGCAGAATCATGAGGAACAGTGTCCTGTTCTTTCTTAGTTCATGCATTACCCCTTCTTTTTTCATGATCAGTTTTACGCCCTTCCCCAACGGGCGTTTCCCCCTTTCCCAACTCTTTGGTCCCTTCGCTTCTGTGAAGCTATAAAACTGCTGTCACTCTGAAGGGTGAAATAACTTGTGGCTATAGCAATATCTTACTATAGCCACAAGTTACTTCCAATATAAGGAAACTGCGATTTTAAGGAGAAAACTAAGGTTGTGTTTTGATACGGATCGTTACTGTAGTTCCTTTCCCGACAGTGCTTTCATATCGCAGGCCATACCCTTCTCCGTACTTTAAGCGTATCCTGTCATGAATATTGAAAACCGCATAGTGGGAATTATTCTCATCCACTTTCAGTATATTTTCCAACTGCTCTTTTGTCATCCCTTTGCCGTCATCCTCCACTTCGATGATTAAGTCCTCCTCTTCCACCCGTGCTCTTACCGTAATACTCTCTTCCCCTTCTTCATCGGCTGATATCCCGTGGGAAATGGAATTTTCGACAATTGGCTGCAGGGTCAGCTTCAGCATTTTTTTATCCATCAGTTCTTCTGGAATTTCCACAGTTAGATGAATTCTTCCATCAAAACGAAAATTTTGAATTTTCACGTAAGTCACAATATGTTCAATCTCATGGCGGAGGGACACCGTATCAAAGCCCTTGCGAAGCACCGACTTGTAATACCGTGCCAGCATCTGCACCAGTTCACCGATCTCCGGCGCGTCGCGCTCCATGGCCTCCCAGTTGATTAAATCCAGGGTATTATAGAGGAAATGAGGATTAATCTGGGCCTGGAGCGCCTTCAGCTCTGCATCCTTAATCGCAATACCACTCTCATATTTCTGCTGGATCAGTTCGTCGATCTCTCTGCGCATCTCCTTATACTCACGGCCCAGCTTTCCTACCTCGTCATCCGGATCCGTGGACACCTCCTGCACTACATCCTGATCCCGCCAGTGACTCATCTGGAAGGAAAGCTTCTTGATCCTGTCGGAAAAGCTTCCCGCGAAAAAATAGATGATGCAGGTGGCTGCTCCCATAATCGGAAGCAGCCCCCAGATCAGGCCGTCGCATACTCTGCGGCTTTTCGTTCGCAGTTCCCTTAATGGAACAACGGCTGCCATGGTCCACCCCGTATTCTCCAGTTCCATCCGGTTCATCATATAAATTTCTTTTTCCTTACTGACCTCTCTCCAGCCATCCTCCCCGTCTCCTGATTCTTCCATGAAAAAATCCAGATCCATGTTATCTGCCATTGATCGTCTGGAGCTGCCGATCAGTTTATTGTCCTGATTTACGAGATAGACGCATCCGCGTTCCGTGCTGTCCGCCTTTTCCAGTATCTCATTGATTGGAGCCACCGGCAGACTGACCTGTTCCACACAGAAGGTCTTCGAGTAATCGTCCTGCTGCACTACACGCCGGGTCAGTGACACCACACGCTTTTCCTCTCCGGTTAACGGCATGGTAAAATCATAGGGAGCGGACCACACGGCCCGTTCCCCCTTTCCCTCCATCTGTTCCATGAACACCGGATCCAGCCTCTCCAATGACAAGAAATTACGGCTTGTATCCTTATAAGTATAATTGTCCGGTGCATATATACAAACATTTATGATACTTCCCGTCTCCAAAGACTTCATAAAATCGGAAATATCTGACCAGTACCGGTATTCCTGCCCCGGATCCCGGTCAGTCTCATTGACGCATCCCTCCAGTACCAGGTAGACATCCCGGTTATAATAAAGCGTATCCGACGCATATGCCACCATCTTCGTCTCCGACTCCACAAAGTTCTTGGCCTGTTCCATGGAATTATCGAGGAAATGCTGCAGATTGCTCATCTCATACCGCATAGTCCTGGCGTAGATAAAGGCGAAAATCAATGCATAAGAAACCATGGCCGCTCCCAAAAACACCACGACATACTTTGTCTTCAGTGATGCATTCTTCATAGTTCCCTCCTACATCCTCGTCTTTCTAAAATCAGACGGATTGACTCCTTCCTGGCGTTTGAAAATCTTTGCAAAATAGTTCTGGTCGCTGTATCCGCACTGTTCTGCAACCTGATATAGCTTCAGTGATTTATCCTCTAAAAGCGCTTTTGCTTTTTCTATTCTCACCAGGGTAATGTACTGTCCGATTGTAAATCCGGTCTCCTTTTTAAAGAGATTGGACAAATACGTAGGTGTCAGATAAACGCTGTCCGCCAGAGCGGTAATATCCAGGTCTTCTCTGGAAAAATCTTTCTTTATCCGGCAGATCACTTGAAAAACCGTGTCACTCAATCCCTCTCTCTCATGGCTGGGGGCCAGCTTCTTCTCCGCCTCGCTTAAAAAGCAGTTGTGCAGATCTTCCAGAGTTTCAATGGCATTTATGGTAAACCAGATCTCATCTCCAGTTCTTACCACCTCCTGATGGAGCAGCTTCAGTGCGGCGCACTCCACCGCGTAAAGCAGTTGGAAATAGACCTTCCTGATCTCGCTGACCGAACAGATACTTCCGCGCCGGAGGGTCCGGTAAAGCCGCTCCTCCCATTTAGAGATTCCCGGAACATCATAACGACGGATAGCCTCCTGAATTTCTGAAACCTTCATCAGTTGTCCGCTCGTCTGCCTCTCCTTCCCGTTCTTCTGGTAAAAGGCGCAGCCGCCATACCCTGTAAAAAACAGCTCCTCCTTCATCTGTTCCGCTTTTTCGAATGATGAGGCGATCTGCTCCAGGCCGCAGACAACGGAACCAACAGCACAAAAGAGCGGTATCCCCTCATGATTCAGCCGCTCAACCAGTTCCAATATTATATTTTGTATACTTTCTTTTATAAAACAGCCTTTTTCTGGACTGAACAGGATCATGACAAGCTCCCGGTCACTGCGGAAGTATTTCACCGTCCGCTCCTGCCGTTCTTCAAAATACGGAAGGATGGTTCCCAGGAACTCCGCTCTCACTCTGACGGCTTCCCTCGCCTCAAATAACAACACTTGGAAACACGTTCTCCGATCTGCCGGAAATTCCAGGAATCGGCAGTTATCGAGGAGCTCGTCTGTAATTTTCCCCCCGATCAGCCCCTTGACCACAAATTCCTCGATCACCGGCAGATTACAACGGAGAGATGATTTTAAGTATGCCGTTTCGTGGTTTGCAAAGCAGTGATCCACGGCTTTTTGGATCGCAGCTTCCAGTTCATCAATAGAAAACGGTTTTTCCACAAAGCTTACCGCTGATAAACTGATCGCAGCAATTAAATTCTCCTTATCCGCATAGCCGCTGATAAAAATCAGGCAGCAGGCCGGAAGCAGCTCCTTTAACTTTCTGCACAGTGTAACACCATCCATATCCGGCATGCGGATATCAGAAATGACTATATCCGGTTCCCAGACAGAGCTGATGCGCAGCGCCTCCAGGGCGCTGCCTGCCGCTTTGATCTGTTCGATCCCCAGCTCTGTCCAGTGTACATACTTCAAAATACCGTTTCTTGTAGCCGTCTCATCGTCAACAATCATCAGTTTCATATTCTATTTCCCCCAACACCCCTCTGATCACAGCCACGTCATTAAAACGGGTTTACATTTCCTGGCTTCCTTTACCACGGAATCTCATGAAGATACCGGTCTCTCATAACGAGGCGGTTCTCATCAGAATGAATATACGGCTCCTTCTCATCATAGCAGAGTCCACGCTCAATATATTCCGCACCGCAGATTCCCCCGCTTCCTTCCTCCGTGTAACAGCGGAAGGTAAATCCCTCTGGCCGCAGACGGTTAAAATACAGCTTTTCCATCATATGAATCGCCGCCAGTGACATATGATATGCGAAATCATCCGTTTCCTTTGTCCAGCTGATACTGGATCCGCTTTCGGTAATCACTGCAATCCGCTTTTTTTCTCCCTGCCTTAAGAGAGGCAGTGCGTTTTCTATTACCTGACGCAATCCATTTATATTATAATCTAAAACACGGAGTATGTCATCGTAGTCATGGTATTTTCCTATCTCCCCATCGTCTTTCGCATGACGGCCCGCTAAAAGTACCAGAATATCCAGTTTTTTTTCTTCCCTTGTGATCCGCTCCGTTAATTCCTTTGTTTCCTCTGCTCCCAGATCGATCAGCATAGCTTTCAGGCCCGGATATTCCTTTTCCAGTTTTTCGGCAAGCCATGCTTCTCCATTTGTAACTCCCACGTAGACGGCATCTCCACGTTTTAAATACCAGACGGCGGTCTCAAGCGCCTCCCGGTACTCCGCCCCCACAACTAATACAGTCTGTCTCATCGCTTCTCCTCCTAAAACGGCCAGAACTCATTGGATACGTCTGTCATAGCAAGCACATCTTCCCAGTCTCTGTCCTCTGCAAACTGTGCATATGCCACCGCGGCAGTCTCCTCAGGTTCAAAATTGCCGACTGTGCTCTTGACGCCCATCATATAGCTGCGCACCCAGCCGGGATGATACAGCCGGAAGGTATATCCCTCTTTGGACAGTCGGTTAAACATCAGCCTGACTTCCATATTCAGCGCCGTCTTTGACATGCAGTAGGCAAAGCCCTCGGCACGGTGGGCGACAGAAACACTCCCAGCCTCCGATGAAACGAAGCAGAGCCGCTTAAGTCCCTTCTTCATCAGTGGAAGAAATGCCTCCACCATGCGCATGGGGCCAAGGGTATTGACGTGAAAGACAGCCTTCATGGCGGCCCTGTCATCCTCCATGCCTCCGATTCCGGCACAATTGACAAGCATATCCAATACTTCTGTACGTTCTGCCACATATCTGGCTGCATTCTTTACAGATTCCGTGTCTGCCACATTTAAGGGAATGATCTCGACCTGTTCTCTGTATGTGTCCTGCAGATTACTTAGTTCAGCCCAATCAGGCATAAACTGACCGGCATATACTTTCCATCCATTTTCCACGAACTGCTGGCAAAGGGCGAATCCAACGCCTCTGTCAGCTCCCGTTATAAGCACTGATCTCATCTTATCTCCTTTACCATTCTCACATGCACCAGTCTATGGCATTCCGCACGATCCGCCTGAAGTTCTCATTTTCCCATACGGCCAGAGTGTGCCCCGGCATGAGAACGCATAGCTTTCCCCTGCCTATCGTTTTCACGTATCCGCCGGTCTGAACGCCTCCCGTCTCCGAGACTGTCTCAAACAAAGTCTCTGCGCCTTCTCCAAATACCTCTACCTGATAATGTTCATCGCGCTCGGTAAAATCACTTACCCCTTTCATAATCGGATGTTCCGGATTCGTCACGCGGACGCTCACCGGACAGCGGGGCGGATGACCCGTAAAATGGTTTCCGACAAACTCAATATATTCTCTGCATGGCTTCTGGAACTTTTCCTCCGGTTTACAGAATTTTTCGGAAAACGCATTGCCGGAATGAATGGAAATAAAGCCCCCGCCATTTTCCACATATTCTAAGAACTGCTGCGGGCAGACCTCCGTCACCCCCTCTTCAAACCATGGCTCCGTATTGGCCGCAATCACATTATTGCTCTTGCAGTTGATCACAACCGGATACTGCGCAAGCCGTTCCGGGGTAAGAATATCCTTTACCGCAAGGATAAAATCAAACTGATACGCATCTCCCTCCATCAGCGCAAATCCTTTTTCGATCACCTCTGCCGGATGCCACAGGTCATCACATAGAACTAACACCCGTTTCATAAATTACCTCCTTCTCCCTGATTCCTACACATTGTCTCAAGTTACTATGTTCATTATAGTGGTATCGCGGAAAATAAACAGGATACGAAACTATGATTTTAAGGAAAATTTTTCGTTATTTTTCGCGGAAGAGTTGTAATGAGAGGAGGGGAAAGAAAAAAAAAGGAAGCAGAATTTCCGCTCCCTCTTTTCTCTTACACCATCATCTGATAATTCTCAATATCCAGATACTTTCCAAACTTCACGCCCACTTCTTTGATCGTCCCACAGTGCAGAAATCCCAGTTCCTCGTGCAGATGGATGCTGGCCTGGTTTCCGCCGGTAATCACGGAAATAACGGTATGGATGCGTTCATCCTCCCTGGCCATATTCAATATATGCAGCGTCAGCTTCCTGGCAATTCCGCGCTTCCGGTAATCTCTGTGAACATAGACCGACAGCTCCACGGTTGCCGCGTAGGCTTCCTTCACACGATAGGGAGACAGGCTGGCATAGCCAACGGCATGGCCGTCTTCCACCGCCACAATCAGGGGATGATTGCTTATGTTATGGGCATAGTACCAGTCGAGACGCTCCGACAGCGTCCTTGGATTGATATCGAAGGTCGCCTCCCCGTGCAGCACCTCATAGTTATAGATATCCAGAAGATAAGGAACATCCTCCTCCTGTGCAATTCTGATTTCCATAAACAGTTCCTCCTGCGTTTCTAATTTCTTTTCCTATATTACAATATTTTACTGTCCCCGTCCAATACAAATCGCAATAAAATAGACATTTTTCACCCCCGTCCGCAAAAGAGCCCTGGTGCACGCCTCGATCGTGCTTCCGGTCGTATAGATATCATCCACCAGAATCACCCGCCTTACCCCTTCTGGTACCTCTCCCGCCATGAACGCCTCCTCAAGATTATGAAGCCGTTCCTTTGGATTTAACTGTTTCTGCGGCGCAGTCTTCTTACTGCGCACCAGCAGCTCTGTACGCACCGGAATTCCCAGTCTGGCTCCAATCCGGCAGGCAAAAATCTCAGCCTGGTTGAATCCCCTCTGACGCCGCCGCGACGGATGGACAGGAACCGGCACCAGAGCGTCGGCTCCCAGCCGCAGCAAAGCAGTCCCATACCGCAGACAGACCGCCTCCGCATAAAAATCAAGATATTCCCGCCTGTTTCTGTACTTGATATCTGCCATGGATTTTTTCGCGGTGTCATTATAATTTAACAGTGCCCGCCCATAATCGAAGGAACGCTTATGCTTCGTACAGTCGAGACAGTACTCCCTCTCGGCACTGGATATCTCCTTTCCGCACTTCTTGCAGACAGGCTGCTTCACAAAAGACAGTTTTTTCACACATGCCGGGCAGATCAGCTCTCCTTTGGGCAGCACGATATCGCCGCAGACGGGGCAGCGGCGCGGAAATAGGAGATCGGTTAAAAAGGCTCTGAGCAGAACCGTAATAGTCTCGTTCCTCATATTTTATTCTCCTGTTGGGAATCTGTCATGAATGATTCTGTTTCTGAATAAAAAAGATAAGAGTAATGCTGTGGATGTTCCGAATAATAATGTGGGACCATACCGAAGTATAGTCCCATTATAGCAGTTATGTTCTTTTTTTCAATCCCTTTCTTCTTTTCTGCTCCTCTTTTCATATAAGTCATTCAGATTCATGAAAGCGTGCACGTAGACCTCCATTGCTTTCTTAAGACTGGATATCGATTGAATTTCATCACAGCCATGGCCGCCTCCATGCCCTGCCGGCAGTTCAAGTTCAGAGTAGTCCTTGGGAATACCCGGTCCAAAACAAACCGCATTTGGTATCATTCCCGCATAGGTATTGCCTCCCATCACATACGGCTTTTTCCCGTCCTTTACCACATGGTCGTACGCGGACAGCAGCGCCTTAACCTCCTCCGAATCGATGCTGCCGCAGTATCCATCTCTATGTTCTTCGGCAGAAAGTACAAATCCATAGAGTCCCGCTGTTTTCTGCACCTGCTTCACGATATCCGCCGCATTTACTGAAGGCTGATATCTGATATCCATCGTCAGGGTAACCGTCCTGTTTTTCATCTCCAGAACAGTGCCGGCACACGTCAGCTTCTCAAAAACCGGATCACTGGAGGCAATCCCCAGTCCTTTTCCATATCCATCCAGACAGGCTGTCTGAAAAAATTCCAGAAAATGCTTTTCCTCCGGTTTCAGCCCGCTTCCGTCTTTCAGCAGCATACCTGCCAGACCAATGGGATTTACACAGCGGTCCGGTGCCGCTGCGTGCCCCGGTATGCCTTTCACCGTATAGCGCACTGTATTGCCGGACAGTTCTTCTCTCATGTCCATGCCCAGCTGCAAAGCCTCCGCCTTCCGGTCTCCCATATGAGCGGAACAGTCAATGCAGATCACGGCCTCTGCCGGTACACTGTTGGATGCCTCCCCCGCTGACATATCCAGAATCACGTCCGGAACAGAGTCCCGCTTCAGAGTCAGCACACATCTGCCTTTCTCTCCATAGCACAGAGGGAAACGGCAGTCCGATACAAATGCAAAATCTGGTGCCGGCCATTTCGTCAGATACCAGGCTGCGTCAGCCATCCCCGTTTCTTCGCTCAGGCCACAGATCTGACTAATACGGAAACATGGCTTTATGCTATGCTCCTTCAGATATCTGAGGCAGTAAAGGACCGCGATTACCGCCCCCTTATTATCTGAAACACCTCTTCCGATCAGAAAATCGCCCTTCCTTGTACACTCCCACGGCGGATAGATCCAGCCCTCACCGGCGGGCACGACGTCAAGATGCCCCCATACCTGTACCTCGTTTTCCCCAGCCCCGTAAAGTATCTTTACACAGCAGTCCTCACAATTCTCCGCATGAAGTCCATACTGTGCCGCAATTTCCATCATGCAGTGCGCCGCTTTCACCGTATCATCTGACCGTTCCTGTTCCGGCCGCGAGACACTGGGGATTCTTACCAGCTTCCTGATATCCCGGACCAGTTCCTCCTCATGTGCATCAATCCATTGTCTCAGTTCTGCTTCTCTCTCCCGGTTCATACACTTCACCTATCCCTTAATGCCGGAGGAAGCAATTCCCTCCACCAGATACCGCTGAAGCAGGATAAAAATAAGCATCAGCGGCAAAATCGACAGGACTGACATGGAGAACATGGCACCGTAGTCTGAAGTGGAAGCCGGATCACAAAACAGCTTCAACGCCAGGCTGATGGGGTATAATTCCGATTTATTCACATACAGCAGCGGTGACAGAAAGTCTTCCCATCTCCAGATAAAGGAAAAGATGCCGGCTGTAATAAGCGCCGGTACCACCAGCGGCAGAATAATACGGAAAAATATCGAATAATAGGAACAGCCATCGATCTTGGCCGCCTCGTCAAGCTCTGTTGGAATACCATTAATAAAATTCATAATCAGATAAACAAAGAATCCCTGGACCGCAAAGCAGTAAGGCACGATAAGCGGAAGATACGTTCCGACCCAGCCCAGCTTCTGATACCATAAATACTGCGGAATCATCAGAACCTGTGCCGGAAGCATCATGGACACCAGCATTGCGGAAAACAGGAGTTTTTTCCCCCGAAAGCTGCATCTTGAAAAGCTATACGCCACAAAAGCAGAGGACAGTATGGTACCGGCTGTTGCTAAAACCGATATCAGGGACGAATTCTTAAAAAAGGTGCCAAAATTTACTTTTCCGAACCCCTTCCAGCCGTTTCTATAATTCTCCAGCGTAAATTCCTTCGGTATAAGCTGGCCTGCCGTGGTAAAGATTGTATTTGTCTCCTTAAAAGAACTCATCACCATCCAGAGCAGCGGATATACCATGATAAATGCTCCGATGCTGACCAGTATATGATACACAATTTTCCCGGCCATCCGTTTTCTCTTCATAAGCCTCAGTTCCCTCCTTCATACACCCAAAACTTTTTCGACCAGAACAGGAACACGGTTATGACAGAGATCAAGAGCAGCATAACCCACGCCATGGCGGCGCCATATCCCGTATTGTAAAATTCAAAGGACTGCTGGTACATGTAGACACTGTAGAAAAGCGTAGAACTCATGGGCCTTCCCTGCGTAATGATAAAACACTGCGTAAATGCCAGAAAGCCGCTGATCATCTGCATCACCAGGTTAAAGAAAATCGTAGGTGTTAAAAGAGGCAGTGTAATCCGGAAAAACTGGTTTGTCTTCCCCGCCCCGTCTACCCGCGATGCTTCATAGAGGGAAAACGGTATCTGCTTTAATGCCGACAGGAAGATAAGCATGGAGGAACCAAACTGCCAGATTGCAAGAATAATCAGGACCCAGATCGCGGTATGTTTATTACCCAGCCAGGAAAAATGACTGTTGACGCCTATGATCTGAAGAATACGGTTAAACGTGCCGTCCTCTGCGAACAGCCGCTTCCACAGAATCGATATCGCCACTGATCCGCCGATGATGGACGGAAGGTAATAGGCAGCCCGGTAGAAACCGGTTGCTTTCGTCGTTCTCTGCAAAATCATGGCTACCATCAGTGCAAATATGAGACGCAGAGGAACCGAGACTAAGGCGTAAAAAAAGGTCACCGAAATTGATTTGTAGAAGGTCTCATCCTCCGTAAACATTTTCAGATAATTGCCCAGACCAATGAATTTCGGAGCCCCCAGTATTTCAAATTCACAAAATGAGTAATACAGCGACATTCCCATGGGAACTACCATAAACATCAAAAATCCAATGACAAATGGCAGTGCAAATACAACGCCTGCCGTACTGTTCTTATTTAACTCTGTCTTTATTTTAAACCATATATGATCCATATCAACCACCGCCATTCTGACTGTTTTTCGCTGTTTTCAGGCGCAGAAAGGGCTGCCGCTCCTTTGCAGCAGCCCCTTCGTTCCTATGATTGCTTGCTCTGTAATATCTTGTTGCCCTGTTTTAACAGTTCCTCTGCCGCCGCTTCCGGAGTGATCTCCTCGTAGCAGATCTTCTCCTGCATTTTATATACAACATCATACACTTCCGTAGCTCCGTTAGGCGAAGCCGGGCTGACCGTAGAGCACTTGGGTGTTACAACATTATTAATATAATCGACCACCTTCTGATCAGATTCGCTCATATCTGCGGCAATAGCGTCCGCCACAACAGACGACACGGGTACTCCGCGCTCACCTAAAAGAATCTTGTTGCATTCCACCGAATTAGTCCAGTAATCTATAAGCTTAGCGGCCTCCTCCGGTTTCTCACTGTCAACAGAGACAGAAAAGAACATGCTTGGCTTTAAATAATTGGATTTCACTGCATCGTCGGATGGCCAGGTGGTAATACCGATCTTCATACCCTCCGGCGCTGCGTTCGTGACGGCATTCATATTATTGGAAAAGTAGAACGCACACCATGACATGTTAGACGGATCTGAACCGTAGACCAGCGGTTCCTGCTCCGGCTGTCCGATGGACCGCTCTGCGAAAACACTGGGGTCAATCAGCCAGCCTTCATCGATTCCCATCTTATAGAGGTTAAAATACTCAGTAAGATTTTCCTTCGATGCGCCGATCGCACCGTCCCCAAATAAGTACTCTCCCTTTGAACGAAGGAAGAAGTCCATCCATGAGGTTCCATTATTGTACTGCAGATTGGTTTTATACCCCGTCTTTTCCTTTACCTGTCTGCACACATTCAGGAACTCATCCATAGTCATGTTGTCTTTCAGCTCTATTCCATTTTCCTCCAGCAGCGTTTGGTTATACAGCAGTGCAGGAGAGTTAACACCGATACAGATGGCATAGAGCCCGTCTCCGATCCTTCCAAATTCCTGTACTGTTTTATCCACATCTTCCATATTAATAACACCGCTGTCCACATAAGGCTGCAAATCAACCAGCATGCTGTTGTCCACATACTGCTGAATATACGCCTTGTCCATCTGCACCACATCAGCCATGGTATGGCCCGCCGCTGAAGTCGCCAGCTTATTCCAGTAATCCGCTCCTGACAGGAACTGGCCGTCAAAGGTAACGCCGGGATTCTCCGCTTCATACAGTGACAGCGCTTCCTGTGTCAGCTCCGCCCGCTGCTGGCTTCCCCACCAGGTAATGGTGAGTTCCGTCTTATCCCCCTGAGTATTTCCCGCTTCTGCTGTTGTTTCTTTTCCGCTGCTGCTCTCCTGCCCTGCCGTACTCTCAGCCGCCTGAGTAGTATTCTGCTGTTTTTCTGCTGAATTGCCGCCGCATCCGGCCAGTCCTGCTGCCGCAAGCACAGCCGCCATCATAACCAATCCTCTTTTTTTCATAGTCCTTCTCCTTTATAATTTTCTCGCAGTGTCTACTGCTAATCTGATTCTTGATAAGTCCTGTTCCGTCGCCACGGTACAGTCGGCTCCAAGGATAAACCCTTTTCTTCCATACGTCTCTGTCACCGAGCGGATCGTATTTACAAGCGCCTCCTCGCTTCCTGCTGCCAGCACCCCCTGCCGGTTAGCAAGGCCACCCATTACCGTCTTCTGATGGAATATTTCTCTTCCCTCTTTTAAGGAACACGGAACTTCAAACGTTCCCCAGTTCACCACATCATACAGCTTATCATCGTAATCGCGGTAATAATCCAGATTGACATCACGGTTGCATACATGGAGAAAACAGGTTCCGCCAGCCTCCTTTACCGCCCTCATGATCATCTGGTCGAAAGGTGCGATCCAGTTTAAAAACTGCTCTCTGGTAAGTCCAAATCTTCTCTCTGCTCCCAGTGAAGCCACATAGACGCCGTCCAGACCTACTTCTATGTATTTTACCGCCAGTTCACAGAGTCCGTCTGTGATTCTTTTCATAGCCTCCAGCATCTTTACAGGGTCCTCTTTCAGCCATGCGTCAAAGATTTTTCTGGACTGGTCATATCCGTATCCCTGCGGTTTAAACGGATGATACATGGCCGAAGTACCTACGCTGTGAAGGGTGCCTATGGTATAGCATTCTCCTCCCGTTTCATCCAGGATCCGTTTGACCAGATCCACCTGCCGTCTCATAAAAGGCTGTTCTGCGGTAATCCTCTGGAATTCCGTATAATCCTGTATCGTGTGAAGCTCATGATCGCAGGTCACCAGATTCTCGTTCATGATTTTGAGAATATCGACATCTGTCTGCTTATAAAAATCAACATGTGCACGAACCGCATTCTCTCCGTTCGCATATTCCGGTGAAAAATGCATGGAAAAGCAGGAAGGAATCCCTTTCGTCTCTTCACCCCTGATCGCATGCAGTACCCGCTCCTTTTTCGTCATCTTCTTTCCCCCTCATTTCTTTTTCGTTGTCCTCAACTGCCCTCAGTATATCACCGAAAATCCATAATTTTAATCCAATATTCCGGTATCCTGTATCAAAAAACCGTCTTCTTCTGCGCTTATTCTTGCTTTTTTCCCAGTGTTTTCTTATGATAATAGTATCATCATAACGGCTCACAGCATATGGGAACGGGGAGGCGGCAGCACAGTGAAAGGCCTGGTCAATCGAATCAAACTGATTTTTTCCAATATATCTTTGAAAAGAAAAATACTTACCATTGTTCTTGTTTCTATTTTTCTGATATCCGGTGTCAGTCTGGCGGGAATCTCCGTAGTCTCTGACGCCTACTTAAAACTGCTTCAAAAGACCATAGCAAACAATCTTTCCTACTCTGCGACTACCATCTCCTACTACTTATCCAACATTGAAACCATGTCAGGCCTCATGCTGTCTGATTCCAATATTCAAAGCAACTTATCCGACGTCAGACATTCGGATAATCCCCGGATACGTACAGAGGCTTATAAAAAACTGTCCTATACGGTTTTGGAATACTATCAACAGTACAAGCCTAATTTTATCAGCTATATTACCCTCAATAATCCTGATTTTATCACCTATTCAAACTTTCTCGGCTCCCGCAAAACACCGGAGGAGATTGAGCGCAGTGTCCTTAACGCAGCTCATGACGGAGACGGCCGTCCGGTATGGATATGTGATTACGGAAATGAATATGGAATTTTTATGGGACGGCTCATTAAAAATATCCAAAGCTCCAATCTGGAAGAGCTCGGAACGCTTCTTGTCTCCATTGATCTGGATGGGTTAATGAATTCTTTAAACAAAGGAGATCCGCTGTATGAGAATCCCCAGTATTATATCATGACCGGAGATACGATCATTTACAACGATAATCCCATATCGGCCACTATTCATGACCAGAGGAAGGCTTCAGCCATGCGGAGTTATGATATCATGAATGTCGATGGACACAGATATTTTGTGACGGAGGATGTAATTCCCGGTATTGGCTGGACTTACGTATGCTATCTCTCCTATGATCCTATTTTCAAATCAGTATCCTTTGTTCGGACGCTGAGTATTGTCATGATTATATTGAGCATTCTGTTAGCTATCATCTTTTCTGAGTCCATGATCTCCTTTATCAGCAGACACACGCAGGGTCTGATTCGCAAGATGGAGGCCTTCAGCACCGATGAAAATGCAGTGATTGACAGCGATTACGACTACAGCAGCCGCAGGGATGAATTCGGCCTTTTAAACCGGCAGTTTGACAGCATGGCCGGAAAAATCAGACATTTAATACAGGTAAACTACGTAAATGAACTGTGGAAAAAGGATGCTCAGCTAAAAGCCCTGGAGACTCAGATAAACCCGCATTTTCTGTACAACACTCTGGAATCCGTCAACTGGCGGGCACAGGTGGCAGGAAACATGGAAATCTCGTCCATGATAGAATCGCTGGGAACTCTGCTCCGCGCCACACTCAGCAATTCCACCTCCCATTTTGATTTGAAAAAAGAGCTGGAGATCGTAACCGCCTATATCACGATTCAGAAATACCGATTTGAGGACCGGCTGGAATTTTCCATACACTGCGATGAAGCCTTATACAATGCTCAGATTCCCAAAATGTGTATCCAGCCTTTGGTGGAAAATTCAATTAATTACGGTCTGGAGGAATCCACGGAACTGTGCTCCATTGAAATAACCATTGAACATCAGCAGGAATCCGGCAGCCTGATGGTCCTGGTCAAAAATGACGGTTCACTCTTTGAAGAGTGTCTGCTGGAAAAGCTTCGTTCACAGGAGATCAGGCCGCACGGCTTTGGGATCGGCCTCATCAATATCGACGAGCGGATCAAGCTGATGTTTGGAAAAGAATACGGCCTGACCCTGTACAATGACCAGGAATGGGCGGTTGCCCGGATTCACATGCCTTATATTACCGATCAGGAGGAAATCGTATGCTGAAAATGATAATTGCCGACGACGAACGCGTCATAAGAGAGAGTATTTCCCGTCTTATTGACTGGGAAAAACTCGGAGTAGAGCTGACCGGATTATGCAGAAACGGCCTTGAGGCTTACGATATGATTATTGATGAGGACCCCGACATCGTCCTGACCGACATCCGGATGCCTGGTATGGATGGACTGGAACTGATCAGAAAAGTATCTCTTATGGATCTCGATACACGATTTATCCTATTATCCGGATATGGAGAATTCGAATACGCAAAGGAAGCCATGAAGTATGGCGTAAAGCATTATCTGCTGAAGCCCTGCAATAAATCACAGATATCAGACTGCATCGCAGAGGCCGCGAAGGACAGCTATGCCAGAAAACGGACGAGGTATTTAGAAAGCGGCCATGCTCTCCTGACCGGGAGCATGCACCACAACATCGTCTCCAGTGTAATCAGTGAAAGCCTGGGGCAGAAAAAGGCTCTGCCTGATATTCTCCGTTCCTATGAGCCGTATCTCGATTTTTATTCCACCCCGTACCAGCTTCTCTACGTGTTCTTTCTTGAAATAGACAGCCTGGATTCCTTCCTACATGAACTGAAGCTGTTCTGCGAACAAAATCTGCCGCAGGTCACCATGCACGGTACCTATGTACATAACACCCTGCTTCTCTTTTATAAGGATTATTCAGCAGACAGCGACCTGCTGATGCAATTGATCCGTAACCTTTCGATCCCCTCCCAGCCTGTGGGTCTGGAGATACAGAAAGAGACATATCCCAGCCTGTATAAACTGCTTGAAATCATCCTTGTTAAATTAAAGCGGTTCAGTACCATCTATTATATTAACAACTTTCATCTGCTCTACACCTGCAATTACAACTCTCTCATGTCCGAGGCAGAGCATCTGTATCAGCAGATAAAACACGAATCAGCAGATATCTTTCACAGCCTTGCTGATCTTCTGACGGGAATCGAAGACGCCGCTTTCTTAAAACAGCTGTCCGGAAATCTGCTCCTGAAAGCGGCTGCTGACAATCCCTCATGCTCTGCCGTAACCCTTACGGAATGGCTGATTGAGATTGACGGAGAAACTGATCCCAAAAGGCTGAAACCATTGATTCTGGATCACCTGGAATATCTGCTTCTCTCGCCATCAAAGGAAAACAGCGCCAGTTCCATGGTGGAGCAGATCACAACCTATGTGGAAAACAATTTGGGAAACTCTGTACTGACGCTTAAATTCATCTCAGAACAGGTTCTGTTTATGAATGTAGATTACGTCAGCAAGCGTTTTTTTAAAGAAACCGGGCGCAAATTTTCCGATTACCTGACCGATATCCGGATTACCCGTGCGAAAGAGTATATGGCTGCCGGTGAAAAAATTCAGGTTGTTGCGGAAAAGGTTGGCTGCGGAAACAATCCTCATTACTTTTCCCAGCTTTTTAAAAAGAAGACCGGGATGACTCCCAGCGCGTACAGTGCCGCACTCAACATGACAAAAACAGGTGGAAGCTGTATCAATCATTCCACCTGATAAATCTCACAAATCCTCTCCTTAAGCCCCGAATACCGCCTCTGCTCCATCTCATTGTCCACCATGGCCTGGAACACCTCCGGCACTCCCACCAGGCAGACGCAGGCCCGGGCCCGTGTCACGGCGGTATAGATTAAGTTCCGGGTCATCAGCATCTTCGGACCGCTGAAAATGGGAATCACCACAGCGGGATACTCGCTTCCCTGGGATTTGTGGATGGTGATGGCGTAGGCCAGCTCCAGTTCTTCCATCTGCTTAAAGCTGTACTCCACCATACGGCCCTCGTCGAATTCCACGGTCACCAGCTCCGCAAACAAATTGATCTCCCGGATAATTCCGATATCTCCGTTGTAAATACCGGTTCCCTTGTCTACAGGGATCCCGTATTTATTCCGCACTTCCCACTCGATGTTGTAATTGTTCTTGATCTGCATGACCTTGTCGCCCACCCGGAAGGTCACACCGCCGCTCTCCTTCTCCAGCTTGCTTTTATCCGGCGGATTCAAATACTCCTGCAGGATGGTATTCAGCCGTTCCACTCCCAGCGCGCCTTTTCGCATGGGAGTCATGATCTGGATATCATAGGGGTCTGCCCCCACGTATCCCGGCAGCTTCTTCTGCACCAGGGTAATCATGGCGTTTATAATCGTGTTGGGATCGTCGCGCTTAATAAACAGGAAGTCATTGCTCTTCTTGCCAAGCGGAACCGTCTCGCCCGCGTTGATCTTATGGGCGTTGACAACGATATCGCTCTGGCTCGCCTGCCGGAAGATTCTGGTTAACATAACTACATTAAAACAGCCGGCTTCAATGACATCCTTCAGCACATTGCCGGGGCCGACGCTGGGCAGCTGGTTCACATCACCCACCAGAATCAGCCTCGTTCCCGGATTTACCGCCTTTAATAAGGACTGCATCAAATGGATATCCACCATAGAGGTCTCATCGATGATGACGGCATCTGCGTCCAGCGGATTCTCCTCATTTCTCTCAAAATGCATGCCGACAGAACGCTCGTCCCCGGGCATGCCGGAAATTTCCAACAGACGGTGGATCGTCCGGGCCTCATAGCCGGTAGCCTCGGTCATTCGCTTTGCCGCCCTTCCTGTAGGCGCAGCCAGAAGGATCTCCATCTCCTCACTCTCAAAATACCGGATAATGGTATTGATCGTCGTGGTCTTTCCGGTTCCGGGTCCTCCCGTAATGATAAGAAGGCCGCTGTTTACCGCCTCCACCACCGCCTGAACCTGTTTTTCGTCCAGCTCGATCGACTCTTCCTTCTGAATCTGAAGCAGCTTTTTCCTGATTGTCTCTTCCGGCTCCCTGCCTCTGATATTTAAATCGTGGAGCATACGCGCCACGCTCATTTCCATATAGTAATACTGGGATGCATAGACAATGCGGATTCCCTCCGACTCCCGGATCACCAGGCGCTTGTCGATCTGCATGTCCATCAGATGCTTTTCTATGGATTCCTTTTCTACCCGCAAAAGCTCTGACGCCTGTGAGAGAAGTTCATCCTCCGGCAGGTACGTATGGCCGTTTGCCGTGGCCTGAAGAAGCGTGTAGAGTACTCCCGATTTAATACGAAAATCCGAATCCGTGAAGATCCCCACCCGCTTGGCGATCTCATCCGCCATTTTGAAGCCCACGCCCGCGATATCATCCGCCAGCTGATAGGGATTTTCTTTTATCACGGTATAGAGCCTGGGACCGTATTCCT
This sequence comes from Hungatella sp. SL.1.14, assembly GCF_024460495.1. Classification (NCBI taxonomy): domain Bacteria; kingdom Bacillati; phylum Bacillota; class Clostridia; order Lachnospirales; family Lachnospiraceae; genus Hungatella; species Hungatella sp. SL.1.14. Next base: position 29,971 of record NZ_JANFYJ010000014.1, read on the forward strand.
GAAAGATTTTCACGGCCAGACTCATGGAAATGCCGTATTCCTGGAGGAACATCATGGCCTGGCGCATCTCCTTCTTCTCTTCCACCTGTTCGGAAATCGCCATGGCCATTTTCTCACTGATTCCCTTTACCTCGGATAAGCGCTCCGGTTCTTCCTCCATGATTCGAAACGTATCTGCTTTAAAGCGCCGGACGATCCTGGCCGCCAGCGCGGCTCCGATTCCCTTCACCGCGCCGGATCCCAGATAGCGCTCCATGGCAGCGGTATCCTCGGGAGTCTTGATCTCATAGGTTTCCACCGTCATCTGTTCCCCATAAACCGGATGCTCGGTCATGGGGCCGGTGGCCTCCACCATCTCGCCTTCGCTGATATAATGGAAGTTACCGACAAGCGTGTATTCGTCTCCTTCATCCGTGAGGCTTAAGACCGTATAGCCATTTTCTTCATTGCGATATTTAATTCGTTCTACAAATCCGCAGACCGTCGCCATGGTCTTCCCCCTTTGTTTTCATAGAAAATACAGAAAGCAGGCAGCCGCAAAACTAACCCTGCCGGAATCCGTGTTCCGCCAGGGTTGTCCTGCAGCTCTCCTGCTTACAATGGTTAAAATTCAGATTTACCGCCGTCATGGGTAAACTCGATAAACTTTCCTGTACCGATCGCAACAGCCGTAAGCGGATCTTCTGCAATCATGGTGTTGATCCCCGTCTTCTCCTCGATCAGGGAATCCAGGCCGGAAAGCAGGGAACCGCCTCCGGTCAGAACGATGCCGCGGTCAAATATGTCGGCTGCCAGTTCCGGTGGAGTCCTCTCCAGAACGTTGTGTACTGCGTCCACGATCTGCATGGCCGGTTCCTTTAATGCATCCAGAGTCTCATCGGATGTAACGACAATCGTCTTTGGAAGACCGGTAACCAGGTTACGGCCCCTCACTTCCATGGTCAGGACTTCCGGTCTGCGGTAAGCCGCACCGATATTAATCTTTATCTCCTCTGCGGTTCTCTCTCCGATCAGAAGGTTGTGTTTTTTACGCATATAGCGAACCAGTGCCTCATCAAAATCATCACCGGCCACCTTGATGGACGTGCTCACTACCGTGCCGCCCAGGGAGATGACTGCAATATCAGAAGTACCGCCTCCGATATCTACGATCATGTTTCCGCAGGCCTTGGCGATATCGATGCCTGCGCCGATCGCAGCCGCAACCGGCTCTTCGATAATGGCTACCTCTCTGGCTCCTGCCTGATACGTAGCGTCCTCTACGGCCTTCTTCTCAACTTCTGTGGCTCCGCTTGGAATGCAGACGCTGATTCTCGGCTTTCTCAGTGTTTTCTTGCCTACTGCCTTGTTGATAAAATATTTTAACATCTTCTCCGTTACGGTATAATCGGAGATAACACCCTGGCGAAGCGGTCTGACTGCGACGATATTGCCCGGCGTTCTGCCGATCATCAGTCTCGCCTCTTCCCCGATCGCCTTGATTTTGTTCGTGTCACGGTCAATTGCAACTACGGAAGGCTCTTTTAATACAACACCTTTCCCTTTTATATACACAAGTATGCTGGCGGTACCTAAATCGATACCGATATCATTAGACATCATCATTTATTTCCTCCTGTTCGCTTAAACGGTTCCCAGAGTTTCCTTTATCTGTATTTCCAATTCGGGTTACTGGCCCTAATAGTCCAATTTTGTTTATCTCCCTTATTATATACAATAACAACCTGTTTTTAAAGGGTTTTTTTTATTTTTATTATGTTTATGTTTTTTTTATGTCCAATACACATTTTGGTCACATTTTACCCGTATACTGAAAATACGTTATCCGAGAGGATAGCGGGCCTTTGTTTCAAGTAACTTACTTGAAATCACAAAGCTTTTTCATACTCATACCGGATGGTCGTAAGATCATCCGGCCCCCCTAAATGATTATTTCCCGCTTCGGTCCCCCTCGGAGCGGGACTTTTGTTTGTAACATGCAGTTCCGTTATAGGATACCCGATTTCAGCGAAATAAATTTAAACAGATTCTTCATAAAGTTATAATCTTTTTTATTTTTTCTTAATGGAAAGTCCACAAAATGCACACAAATTCCTGGTATTATAAAGTCAATCACAAAACAGTGATTAACACAAAGCTTTTTCATACTCATACCGGATGATTGAAAGATCATCCGGCCCCCCTAAAGACATTATCCTAATTTATTATACCTACCATTCCCAATAGTTTAAAGAAGCAGCCGCCTGTAACAGGACGGCTGCTTCTTTATTCACATCATCAGATTCCGGCGGCCTGCCGGACAGGTGCTCCTATGACAGCTTCAGCGCCCATTCCCGGCAATCCCACACCTTCGTCGCCACGCCCTCGTAAAACTCCGGCTCATGGCAGATTAAAAGGATACTTCCCTTATACTCCTTCAGTGCCCGCTTTAATTCCTCCTTCGCCTCCACATCCAAATGGTTGGTCGGCTCATCCAGCAGAAGCACATTTGTTTCCCGGTTAATGAGTTTACATAATCTAACCTTTGCCTGCTCACCTCCGCTTAAGACACGCACCTGGCTCTCGATGTGCTTGGTGGTCAGGCCGCATTTGGCCAGGGCGGAACGAACCTGATACTGGGTATAGGAAGGGAATTCCTTCCAGATTTCCTCAATACAGGTTGTCTTGTTGCCTGGCGCCATCTCCTGCTCAAAATAACCGATGGACAGATAGTCTCCGAGCATCACCTTTCCGTCCAGCGGCGGAACCAGTCCCAGAATACTCTTTAAAAGGGTGGTTTTTCCGATTCCGTTGGCGCCGACCAGTACGATCTTTTCCCCTCGCTCCATGCGGACATTTAACGGTCTCGACAGAGGCTCATCGTATCCGATGATTAAGTCGGTTGTCTCAATAATCGTCTTTCCTGCGGTTCTCGCCTCCAGAAAATGAAACTCCGGCTTCGGTTTCTCCCGCGCCAGCTCGATGACATCCATCTTATCCAGCTTCTTCTGCCTCGACATGGCCATGTTCCGGGTGGAAACCCTGGCCTTGTTGCGCGCTACAAAGTCTTCCAGCTCCGCGATCTCCTGCTGCTGACGCTTATAAGCTGCCTCCAGCTGCGCCTTCTTCACAGCGTGGACCTCCACAAACTTATCGTAGTCTCCCACATAGCGGTCCAGACTCTGGTTTTCCATATGGTAGATAATATTCACCACACTGTTCAAAAATGGAATATCGTGGGATATTAAAATAAACGCATTCTCATACTCTAACAGATAACGCTTCAGCCATTCAATATGCTGCTCATCTAAATAATTGGTCGGCTCGTCCAGAAGGAGGATATCCGGTTTTTCCAGCAGCAGTTTTCCCAGCAGCACTTTGGTTCTCTGGCCTCCGGAGAGCTCAGTGACATCCTTGTCGATGCCGATATCCGTAAGCCCCAGGGCCCGGGCCACCTCCTCCACTTTGGAGTCGATAATATAGAAATCGTGGGCCATCAGAAGATCCTGGATCGTTCCCAGTTCTTCCATCATGGACTCCATCTCTTCCTCTCCCGCCTCGCCCATGCGGTCGCAGATCTCATTCATCTGCTCTTCCATCTGAAACAGAAATGCAAATGCGCTCTTTAACACATCCCGGATCGTCATTCCTTTCTCCAGCACCGTGTGCTGATCCAGATAGCCGACGCGGACGCGCTTCGCCCACTCCACCTTTCCTTCGTCAGGCTGAAGCTTTCCGGTAATAATATTCATAAATGTGGATTTGCCTTCACCGTTAGCTCCGATTAAACCGATATGCTCTCCCTTTAAAAGACGGAATGACACGTCGTTAAAGATGGCACGGTCGCCAAATCCATGTGTCAGATGTTCAACATTTAATATGCTCATTCGTAAACTCCTCAATCTTCTTATTTCTTAACCCATTTTACATGACAACCGCCGTTCTTGCAAGGGGAAAGAAGCCACTAAGTTTCGGTTGTCAAAATCGGCAAAAACGTTTATGATAGATGGTAGGTCTTTAAGTCAATAAATTTAAACGAAAGGATTTTATTTATGTACATATACACCTGGTATCAGTGGCTTCTCTTTTTCTTCCTCTACTGCTTCATTGGATGGATCATTGAATCCACATATGTCTCCTTAAAATGCGGCCATTTCGTAAACCGCGGCTTTCTGCGGCTTCCAATGCTTCCGTTGTATGGAAGCGGGGCGATCATCATGCTGTGGGCCTCCCTGCCGTTTCAGAATAACTTGTTCCTGGTTTTCCTGTCCGGTATGATCGGAGCCTCGGTGCTGGAATACATCACCGGCTGGACCATGGAGCGCCTGTTTAAGATGAAGTACTGGGACTACACTGAACAACCGCTTAACCTCAACGGCTACATCTGCCTGGGCACGTCCATTGCCTGGGGTTTTCTGACCATTGTTTTAACAGAATTTATCCATCGCCCCGTGGAAAGCGTGGTTCTGGATCTAAATCCTGTCCTGTGCATCGTCTTATGCGGCATCATCGGGGTCCTGTTTGTGGCCGATGCCGTTGAATCCACGAAAGAGGCCCTCGATCTTGGCCGTGTGCTGGAGTCCATGACAAAGATGAAGGCGGAACTGGAAGAAATCCAGCTGCAGATGGCTCTTTTAAAAGCTGAAACAGCAGACAAACTCTCTGACCTGCGCGACGAGCAGATTCAGCGGGCCGCCAACTTAAAGGGTGAGGCTGCCGTTAAGATTACGACATTAAAGGCAGAAACCGCAATGCGTACGGAAGAAAAACTAAATGCTTTAAAGGAAAGCGCGGAGCGCCGTCTCGAAGCTGCAGCCAGCATCAAAGAGACCGCCGGCAAGGCAGTCCCCGATCTATCCGCACTGACCGAACGGCTGCAGTCCCTCACAGAGAACCGGGATAAATTATCCAAACATCTCGGTTTCTACCGCAAGGGTCTCTTAAGAGGAAACCCTACCGCTTCTTCCAGACAGTTTGGAGAGGCGCTGAAAGAATTAAAGGAACGTCTGAAAAGCTAATTACTAAAAACAGAGCTGAAACGGCTCTGTTTTTTTGTACCAGAAATGCGGCCCTGTTTCGTAAACGCCCTCTTCCCGGCCATACTTTTTACTCTTTCTCTTTACAAACAGACCGGAGTGTGGTATTCTCTTTTTACAGACCGACAGTCAGTCGGTAATGAAGTGAAAAAGGAGACTGCGCAATGAGAACGGTGAAAGAACCAGAGATACGTAAAAATGAAATTTTAGATGCAGCAGATACGCTTTTCGCCCGAAAGGGCTTTGACAATACCAGCACCGGCGATATTTTAGAGATGGTCGGAATCGCGAGAGGAACCCTGTACTACCATTTTAAATCCAAAGAGGATATTCTGGATGCCCTGATCGAGCGGTATAACAGACAGATTCTGAGTGCGGCGCAGGAGGCCGCATCCGACAAAAGGTTCTCTGTCAAAGAGCGGCTGATCCGTACAATTCTTGCGCTGAATGTCAGCCAGAAGGGCGGGCAGGAGCTGAAGGAACAGATGCACCGGCCGCAGAATGCGCTGATGCACCAGAAAACACAGATGGCGGTATTAAACGGCGTCACTCCGATTCTGACGAAGCTGATCCGGGAAGGCGCGGAGGCCGGATACTTTCAGACTCCCTACCCAAGGGAGTGTATGGAGATGATTATGGTCTACAGCAACGTCTTTTTCGACGATGCCGCGGAAGCCACAGAGGAGCTGAGAGACGAGCGGGTGCAGGCCCTTATCTTCAATATAGAGCGGCTGCTGGGAACAGAAACCGGGAGTCTTGCATCGGATCTCATGCGGGTGTTCGGCAGCAGAAAGGTCGGGCAGAATGAAGCAGACAGCTAATTATTTCCATAAATTTCTTCTCCTCTGGACAGGAGAACTGGTTTCTGCCATTGGAAGCGGTCTCACCTCCTTCGGGCTGGGAGTATACGTCTTTCAGCAGACAGGGTTGGCCTCCTCCACCGCTCTCGTCACACTGCTGGCCTTTGCGCCGGGACTGATTCTGGGCGTTCCTGCCGGGGTCCTGGCAGACCGTTACGACCGCAGGCTCTTAATGATTCTGGGTGACGGCCTGTCCGCGCTGGGACTCCTTTTCATCCTGCTCTGCCTCTCTAAGGGAGAGGCCGCGTTGTGGCAGATCTGTGTGGGCGTCACCATAAGTTCTGTGTTTTCTTCGCTTCTCGATCCCGCCTACAAGGCCACGGTGACCGACTTGCTGACGCCGGAACAGTATACAAAGGCCAGCGGTCTGGTGGGCGTTGCGGGATCTGCGAAATACCTGATTTCTCCGGTACTCGCAGGCCTGCTGCTCACCATCTCCGATATCCGCCTTCTGCTTCTCTTAGACACCGCTACCTTTTTCTTAACGGTAACCGCGACGCTGGTCGTCCGGAAAGGAATCCAGTCGAAGCAGGCAATGGAGACAAAATCCTTCACCAGAGAATTCTCGGAAGGATGGAATGCCATCACGCAGAAGAAGGGTGTTCTGGTGCTGGTTATTCTGTCTTCTGCCATCACATTTTTCTTAGGCTTTATCCAGACACTTTTCGGCCCGATGATCCTGGGATTCGCAGACAGTACCGTCCTCGGCATTTCCGAGACCATCTGTGCCTCGGGCATGCTCATCTCCAGCCTGGTAATCGGGACGGTCAGTCTGAAGAAAAACCGCGTGGTCATCCTGTCTGCCGCCCTCTTTGCAGCGGGGATCTTCATGGCCGGTTTTGGAATGCGGGAAAACATCGTTGTCATCTGTGTTTTCGGATTTCTTTTCTTCTCCTCCCTGCCCTTTGCAAACGCGGCGCTGGATTTTCTCGTACGCACCAACATTGCCGATGATTTCCAGGGGAGAGCCTGGGGACTGATCGGGGTCCTGTCACAGCTGGGATACGTGGCCGCTTATGGTATTTCCGGCATTCTGGCAGACGGTACCGGCGCGCTGTTATCCATCGGATCCGGGAGAGGTTCCGGCCTCCTGATCGTCACAGCCGGGATTCTCCTGGCCGCCATATCCTTTCTGCCCTGCCGCATCAAATCCGTGAGGGCTCTTGAAGAAACGAGGTAAGCTATGATTGATTGCCGCATTATCCGAAACGATATCAGAAAAAGCCGGCTCACTACCATGATCACCGCCCTGTTTGTGGCGCTGGCCGCCACGCTCGTCTCCCTGGCTGTTATTCTGGCTCTGAACCTTGCGGGCGCCCTGGACCGGCTGATGGTGCAGGCAGAGACGCCGCATTTCATGCAGATGCACTCCGGCCCGCTGGATACTGAGCCGGTCAACCGTTTTGCCTCGCAGCATGAAGCGGTTGACCGGTATCAAATTCTGGAGTTTCTAAACATTGACAACAGTGAGATTGAACTGAATGGCCACTCCTTAATCAGCAGTACACAGGACAACGGGTTTTCCACTCAGAGCGGTGCATTTGATTACCTTCTGGACCTGGACGGAGCCGTCATCACCCCTGCCGGCGGGGATATCTACGTACCGGTCTGCTACATGCAGGAAGCCGCCATGAAGACCGGCGACATCGTCTCCGTCTGTGGAATCCCGTTTCGAACAGCAGGATTTCTGCGGGATTCACAGATGAATTCCATGCTCTCTTCCTCCAAACGCTTCCTCGTAAGTCCCCAGGATTTTGAACGGCTGAGAAGCCTTGGAACCATGGAGCATTTGATCGAGTTCCGTTTAAAAGACCTATCGGCCCTGGACGCCTTTGCCGCTGATTATACGGCTGCCGGGCTTCCTTCCAGCGGTCCTGCCGTCACGTATCCGATGTTTCGTCTGCTGGGCTCCTTATCCGACGGCATGATGATCGCCGTGATCCTGCTTCTCGGCTTCCTGACCGTTCTGATTGCCTTCTTATGCATTCGTTATACGCTTCTGGCCCAGTTAGAATCCGACTACCGGGAACTGGGTGTGATGAAGGCAATCGGCCTGCGCGTCTCCGACATAAAGAAGCTGTATCTCGCCAAATATGCAGTGATCGCCGCATCCGGATGCACGGCAGGCATCGTTTTTTCATTTCTGCTTAAGAACCTTCTCCTTCAGAATATCCGTTTAAACATGGGAACCGGCGGAAACGGCCCTGCCGCCTTATTCCTCGCACCTGCAGGCGTTTTGATTGTATTTTTCTCCATTCTGCTTTATGTAAACGGAGTTCTGGGACGCTTACAGAAACTATCCGCCTCCGAAGCCATGCGGCGCGGTACCGGATCAATGGCTTTTCGCAGCGCCGGCCGGCTGTCTCTGAATCACAGCCATTTTTTCAATGTCAGCATCTTCCTGGGAATCCGGGATGTACTCCTGGAAAAAAGGCTGTACGGCGTCAATTTCACCGTACTTCTCTTTGCAGCCTTTCTCCTTGTGATTCCCATCAATCTGTATACCACCATGTCGTCCAGGGGCTTCGTCACCTACATGGGAATCGGTAACTGTGATCTGCGGATCGATCTGCGCCAGTCAGACCATTTAGCGGAAGACGCCGCCCGGATCATCCGGAAAATGGAACAGGACGGCTCCATTCTCCGCCATACTGCACTGACTACCAAGTCCTTTCAGGTGGAAACGCCGGAGGGTACCGTTCGGAATCTTTTGACGGAGCTGGGGGATCACCGGATATTTCCTGTTTCCTACGTAAAAGGGCAGGCCCCCGTCACCCCCGATGAGATCGCCCTCTCTGCCATGAACGCCGAGGAGCTGCGCAAGGCCCCGGGCGACAGTCTCACACTGATTACCGGCAGCGGTACACAGACACTGACGGTGTGCGGAATCTATTCCGACATCACCAACGGAGGAAAAACGGCGAAGGCCGCCTTCCCGGCAGATTCGGACGACACAGTTTGGGCCGTCATCTACGCCGGGCTGAAAGATCCCTCAATGCTCTCACAGATTGTCCGTGAATATACGGACACATTTCGCGATACAAAAGTCACGGATATCCGCGATTACATCTCCCAGACTTACGGACCCACGCTGAATTCCATTCGCATGGCGGCTATCGCTGCGGCTGCGGTGGCGGTTACGCTCACCGGTCTGATTACACTGCTGTTCGTCAACCTGCTGACCGCAAAGGACCGCTATTCCATCGCAGTCATGAAGGCCTCCGGATTCACCGCCGGAGACATCCGGCTGCAGTATTTAAGCCGTTTCGTACTCGTATCCGTGTGCGGAATCTTCGCCGGAATCCTTCTGGCCAATACTGCTGGCGGGGCATTGGCCGGTCTGGTCCTCTCCGGTTTCGGCGCCCCCTCCTTCCGCTTTGCGGTAAATCCCCTCCTGTCCCGTCTGCTCTGCCCGCTTCTCATGATCTGCACCGCGGTCTCTGCCTCACTTGCCGGCACAAAGGGAATAGAGAAGATCACAATATCTGAATATGGAAAGGAATAACATGGAAGAAATCATACATGCCGAAAGCATTGTTAAATCGTTTTATGAGGGATCCGAACACCAGCGCATCCTGGATGGAATCAGCCTGTCGGTCCGCAAAGGCGAATTTATCTCGGTGATGGGGCCCTCAGGTTCCGGAAAATCAACGCTGCTCTTCGCTCTGAGCGGCATGGACCGCATCGACGGCGGAAGCGTATCCTTCTGCGGAAGCAATTTAACCGCCTGCACGGAAAATCAGCTGGCAGACCTTCGCCGGACACAGATGGGCTTCGTCTTCCAGCAGCCCACTCTGCTGAAGAATTTAAACATTCTGGACAATATCATCCTTCCCTCCCTGCGGGATAAAAAGAAAAATGTCTCCCGAGTCACCGAAAAGGCACGGGCACTCATACAAAAAACCGGAATCGGGGAGCTGGAGGACAGGGATATCTCCCGTGCATCGGGCGGACAGCTCCAGCGTGCGGGAATCTGCCGCGCCCTCATGAATGACCCGAAAATCCTGTTTGGTGATGAACCCACCGGCGCCTTAAATTCAAAGTCCGCCCAGGAAATCATGGATATTTTTACGGAAATCAACACACAGGGAACCGCAGTCATGGTGGTGACGCACGATGCCAGAATCGCAGCCCGCACGGAGCGCGTCCTGTTCCTGTGTGACGGCAGGATCGTGCGCGAGGCACATTTCCCCAAATATACCGGGAAAGATATGGAGCGGCGCATAGAAAAGATTATGGAGCTTATGAAAGAAGCCGGGATATGAATGTTTGACGACTATAACAATCCTGAATCATTTGAAAAACGCCTGTGTTTTGGTTCCACAGGCGTTTTTACACTTCATTATTATTCTATCACATCATGGAATCCACCATGGCCATCACCGCTTCCCCCAGCTTCGCAGATTTCTCATCCGCATCCGCTAGGGAAGTGCCCTTGATCCCATAGTAGAACTTGATCTTCGGCTCTGTGCCGGATGGCCTTACACACAGCCATGCGTCATCGGTCAGATCGTAATAGAGAACGTTTGATTCCGGAAGTCCGGTCGGTTTTACTTCGCCGTTTTCCATATCCTTAATCGTATCCAGCTTGTAGTCCCTGGCAGAGACCGTCCTGTATCCGCCCACTTCGGTTGGTGTGTTGTTTCTTAATGTATCCATAATGGCCTGGATCTTTGCCTGGCCCTCGATTCCCTTCAGTCCGATGGACTTGACAGCGTCTTTATAGTAGCCGTACTTCTCATAGATGGCAATCATGGCATCCCATAAGGTCATGCCCTTCATCTTATAATAAGCGGCTGCCTCACAGAGCGCTACCGTGGCGGAAATCGCGTCTTTATCACGGGCATACGTTCCGATCAGACAGCCGTAACTCTCCTCCAGACCGAATAAATACGTTCCGTATCCCGTGTTCTCTTCTTTTAAAATCTGCTGGCCGATATACTTAAATCCGGTCAGTACTTCAATCAGCTCGCATCCGTAGGACTTCGCCACCGCATCAACCAAGTTAGTGGTAACGATGGACTTCACCACCTGTCCATCCGCCGGAATCGCTCCGCGTTCCTTCTTCTGGCTCAGAACGTATTCACATAACAGGGAACCTGACATATTTCCTGTAAGCGGAATGTACTGGCCGGACTTCGTATCTTTTACGTAAACTCCGAGGCGGTCTGCATCCGGGTCGGTCGCCAGAACTAAATCGGCATCCTTCTCCTTTGCCAGCGCCAGGCCCAGCTCAAAGGCTTCCTCTGCCTCCGGATTCGGATAGCTGACAGTCGGGAAATCCCCATCCGGAAGTTCCTGCTCCGGAACCACATAAACGTGGGTGAAGCCGATCTCCGCCAGCGCTCTTCTGGCCGGAATATTACCGGTGCCGTGGAGTGGAGTATAGACAATCTGAATGCTGTCCTGCATCTTGTCGATGGCATCCTGATTCACCACCTGGGCTTTTACCTGGGCGATGTATTTATCATCAATCGCCTCGCCGATGATCTCATACTTGCCCGCCGCCTTTGCAGATTCCACATCGGTGGTCTTCACGGTGGAAAGGTCTGTAATTGCAAGTACTTCCGCAGTTACCCCCTTGTCATGAGGCGGGGTAAACTGCGCGCCGTCCTCCCAGTATACCTTGTATCCGTTATACTCAGGCGGGTTGTGGCTTGCGGTGATGTTGATACCGGCGATACAGCCCAGTTCCCTGACTGCAAAGGAAAGTTCAGGAGTCGGACGCAGGGATTCGAATTTATAGGCCTTAATGCCGTTGGCCGCCAGAGTAAGGGCCGCTTCCTCTGCAAATTCCGGAGACATATGTCTCGAATCGTAAGCAATCGCCACGCCCTTATCCGCGCCGCCCTGCTTGATAATGTAATTGGCAAGCCCCTGGGTTGCCCTGCGTACCACATAAATATTCATACGGTTGATACCTGCGCCGATCACGCCGCGCAGGCCGGCCGTGCCAAATTCCAGATCTTGATAAAACCTTTCTTTCATTTCATTCTCGTCCTCTTTAATGGACCGGAGTTCTTCTTTCGTAGCCTCATCGAAGTATGGATTAGCCAGCCATTCTTCATAAATACTCTTATAGTCTTTCATAAAACACAATACTCCTTTCTCTCCATTCTGTTATCAACATTATAAATCATAACAGTCTAAAAGGAAAGCGAAATTGTGTTATTTAATTCTGGAAAGGAACTCATTGCGAAGCGGCTGCTGCAATTCCAAATCCTTTAATTTCTCAATATTTCTGGCCGGAATCCATGCTTTGTTGGCATTGTAGTAGAAATTAATCTGTTTCCAGTATTTTTCCGGATACAAAAACAGATAGTAAAGGCAGGTTCTGTCTGTGTCCGACAGCGGAAGAATTCTGGAATACGTTTCCAGCATGGAGGTGCCGAGTTTTAAACTCCAGTCGTGCTTCTCCATGGCCTTTCTCATAAAATGGTACAGGTCTTCCATCTGCATTCCCAGATGCATCCGGTTAAATTCCACCACAGCCACATCTCTGGGACACATCAGGATATGGTGCTGGTTCAAGTCCCCGTGGCACAGGTAACACTCTTCCTCTCCATAGCGCTCACAAAACTCCTTCATGCCGAGTCTGGCATCCCTGGCCTGTTCAAAAAACATGTCATAATTTCCTATGACGCAGAGTTCAAACTCCGTCTTTTTCCTCTTGTTCCTGATAAAGGAACGCGCCCGTATAAGCTCCCTGTTATGGCGCTCCATCTCATCTCCCGGAAGCTGCACGAGTATGGAACCGAGATTCCACTCTTCCTTGAATTCGATTTTTCGCAACATTTTATGTAAACTGGCAATCTGCGTAATGGCTCTGAGGACTTCCCTGTCGTCTTTTAAATTGCACTCCCTGTCGGCATACCAGTCTTTTACGATCCATCTCGTCCCGTCATCCGCGCTGGAAAGCAGTTCGCCTTCACGGTTTCTCACATAACGGTCCACAAAAGGGTGCCAGGCCTCTTCCAGCTGCGTAAACACCTGGTCTTCGAATTCCAGCCGTTTTATGGTCCCTTTATATTCTCTGAGAAGCTTCAGGCCCTGGTTTGTCTCACACAGCCAGGCGCCGCGGCCGCGTCTCACATCCAGAATTTCAAGCTCATACTGCGAAAGCACCTCTGTGTATTTCTCTATCACAACCACCCCTCCAACTCTTAGCTCATCGGCTACTTCTAGGGTATGAGCGGCGGAACGGAAATATACGTGAAAAAAGAAAGTTTGGCCCCTGCATCCGCAGCTGCTTCTTCAAACAGACGCGGGCAGGGGCCAAACGGCTTCTCCTGTTTTATGGTAACTCGCATTTCAATCCGGCGGCATTCAGCAGATACTCTCTCGTGTTGCACTCCGGCCGCTCCAGCACCTGCTCCATCAGCGCATTCAGCGTCTTTCCAAGCGCTGGCCCCGGCTTCATGCCGGCCGCCATCAGATCGCGGCCATCCACAGCCAGTTCCTTTAGATTTACCGGATCACCGTCCCTGCGGATCTCTTCCGCAAGCGTCTTCACCGCCTTTAACGTCCCTCTATAGCCTTCGCCCAGCTCTGCGGCAAAGACCTCCTGGAAACAGAGCAGGCTGTCCAAGAGATCCGGAGGAATCTGATTCATCACCCGGCGAATCGCCGGTTTCTCTGCGGAAATCGGTATTCTCCACCGGGAAACAAGTATTTTTACTTTATCCATGGTATCACAGTCCATCTTTAAATCCCGAAGTATGGCTGCTGCCGTCTCCCCCTTCTCCCTGCGGAGAAGCCCGGCCCACCTCATATATTTTACAGCAGGCAGAAGCCCCAGCGGACGCAGCTCGTCCTTGTTAAGCGCAGCCGCCCTGCAAAATGGTTCGGAGACGTAGCGTGAAGCCCCCGTATCAGATACTCTCTTCATCTTTTCCGGATGGGAGGACAGCAGAAGCTTCGTAAGCTCCGTGGCAATCCGTTCTTTGCTCACCTTTTCTAAATTGGGGGCAATGATGGAAATCGCCTCATAAGTCTCGTCCTCAATCCGGAAATCCAGCTGCGCGGAAAACCGGACTGCTCTTAAGATCCGAAGCGCATCCTCGGTAAAACGGTTCACGGCGCTGCCGACGCACCGGATCACCCGGTTCTCCAAATCCTCGATACCGCCAAATGCATCCACCAGCCCCTCACGGCTGTTGTAAGCCATGGCGTTGATGGTGAAATCACGGCGTTTCAAATCTTCTAAAAGGCTGGTAGTGAAATCTACGGACTTCGGATGACGCCCATCCTCATACTCACCGTCCACCCGGTACGTGGTCACCTCATATCCCTGCCGGTTAAGCATTACTGTAACCGTGCCGTGCTGGATCCCCGTATCGATCGTCCGGCTGAAAATGGATTTCACTTCCCCAGGCCTGGCCGAAGTGGTGATATCCCAGTCCTCCGGCTCCTTTCCCAGCAGGCTGTCGCGGACGCACCCGCCCACGACATACGCCTCAAATCCGTGCTCATTCAGTTTTTCAATGATCTGCTCCGCATCCGCCGGAACCCGTATTTCTTTCACCATGCCATCATCTCATTTCTATTATCGGTATATTACAGAAGCCGTACGGTTGGATCACCGGTACCTTAATATGCACGGCCCCAGTATACCATCTTCGTCGCCGGCTTTCCGCAGCAGATACACGTATCGGAAAGCTTCTCCTGCTTAAATGGCATACAGCGGGAAGTCGCTCCTGTCAGTTCCCTGATCTTGTCTTCACATTCCTGGCATCCGCACCACATGGCTTTTACGAAGCCCGGCTTCTCTTCGATGGTCTTTGTAAATGTATCAAAATCAGTCGCCTCATACGTATGGGCCTCGCGGTGTGCCAGTGCGCGCTCGTACATATCGTGCTGGATTGTATCAAGCAGTTCTCCCACCTTCTGGCCGATCTCCTCTAAGGAAACGGATATCTTCTCATGGGTATCGCGGCGTACCAGAATGGCCTGGCCTGCCTCAATATCCTTCGGGCCGATCTCCACGCGAACCGGTATGCCGCGCATCTCGGACTCTGCAAATTTCCAGCCCGGGCTCTTATCGGTGTCATCCACCTTCACACGGTAACCCGACAGAACGGATTTGATCTCAGCCGCCTTTTCCAGAACACCTTCCTTCGCCTGCTGAATCGGGACGATCATCACCTGAACCGGTGCGATTCTCGGAGGCAGAACAAGGCCGTTGTCATCGCCGTGTACCATGATGATACCGCCGATCAGACGGGTACTCATACCCCAGGAGGTCTGGTGTACGTACTGCAGTTTATTTTCTTTATCAGAGTACTGGATTTCAAAGGCTTTTGCGAATCCATCGCCGAAGTTGTGGCTCGTTCCGGACTGCAGCGCCTTGCCGTCGTGCATCAGCGCCTCGATGGTGTAAGTGGCTTCCGCTCCGGCGAACTTCTCCTTGTCGGTCTTCTGGCCGCGGATTACCGGCATGGCCAGAACTTCCTCACAGAAGTCAGCATAGAGGTTTAACATCTGCTCGGTTCTGGCCTGCGCATCCTCTGCCGTGGCATGAGCCGTATGGCCTTCCTGCCATAAGAACTCGCGGGAACGAAGGAACGGTCTCGTCGTCTTTTCCCAGCGAACGACGGAACACCACTGGTTATATACCTTTGGAAGATCACGGTAGGAATGAATATCTCTTGCATAAAAATCACAGAACAGAGTCTCGGAGGTCGGTCTCACGCAGAGGCGCTCTGTAAGCGGCTCCAGGCCACCGTATGTCACCCACGCCACCTCCGGCGCAAATCCCTCCACATGGTCTTTCTCCTTCTGGAGAAGGCTTTCCGGGATAAACATCGGCATGTATACATTCTCCACGCCAACCGCTTTAAATCTGCTGTCCAGTTCCTTCTGGATGTTCTCCCAGATCGCGTAGCCGGCCGGTTTGATCACCATACAGCCCTTTACGCTGGAATAGTCGATGAGTTCCGCTTTCTTCACCACATCGGTATACCACTGGGCGAAGTCCACATCCATCGATGTGATTGCTTCTACTAACTTTTTGTCCTTTGCCATAATCATTCTCCTTTACCTGTTAAATTACGTATTTTTCTATGAAACGAAAAAGAGCCGCCGATCCCCATACAAGGGACCGAACAGCTCGGTGGTACCACCCAATTTAGCCACAATGTGACTCACTTGTATCTCCGATAACGCCGGATATGCGCCGCAGTTTGCTGCGGGACTCCAAGGCAGGTTGGGCGACCAGGGGCATGAAGGTCTTCCACCAGTGACCCTCTCTCTGGAATGCATCATCGCTTACTAATCCTCTTCCACGTCTGAAACGTATGTTGTTATGTTGGTTTGTATGGTTGATTTTACGCTATTTGGATTTCTTTGTCAAGGGTGATGACGGCCACTTTTTTCATCTTTTCTCCCTCTCAATGTCCAATCTTGTAAAAGCAATTTATATTTCTTCTTTCCACAGTACCTAAATCTCTGCAAGCAGGTATAAGCATCTGACCGCATTTCGGATCAATTCGTCCGGGAACTCATAGTCTGGCGTGTGGAGGTCCGGGCAGTCTTCGCCGGCTCCCATGCCGAAATACATGCCCTGGGATTTCTTTAAATACCATCCGAAATCCTCGGACCAGCGGAAGGGGGCGGCGGCTTCGAGACAGGGGATTCCTTCCTTTTCAAACAGCATTCGGCTTTTGTCTGCGATCTCAGCGGTGTTTACGGTATCCGGGAATTCGTCGCGGCGGGTGATGCAGCATGCCATATGTTCGGCCTCTGCCTTTGATTCTGCTTCGTCTCTGATACGGCCTTCCAGTTTGTCCAGGTCTTCTAAGTGCTCGGCACGGATAGTGAGTGCAAGTGTTCCATCACCTGCGGACACGCCAAAAGATTCGTCTCCAACTTTCACCTCGATGATGCTGGCCAGTACCATTCCCTGATATTCCTCAGGTTTCAGGAAATCCGGCAGGGAAGCGATTATCCCGCTGATCAAATAGGCCGGATTGATTCCCTGCTCCGGATAGGCGGCATGGCATGGTTTACCGGTAAGCCTGATGATCAGTCCTCTGGAAGCACAGGAAAATGTTTCTCTTCTCATAACTGCAGTCCCAAGCGGATAGCCCGGGAGATTGTGGAAGCCGTAGACTCTGTCTGCCCCCAGTTCTTCTAATAAATTACAGCAGATTTTTCCGCCCTCTCCAGTCTCTTCTGCGGGCTGGAAGAGGAAGCAGAGATTCTTTTGAAATACCCGTCCCTCCGTTAAGAGGCAGAGCCCGGCCAGAATAGCACTGTGGCCGTCGTGGCCGCAGCCATGATAAGGAATATTTCCGGCGCCTTTTATGGCGTCCATGTCCGCGCGGAAAACGACGGTTTCCCCGGCGCCATCTTCCTGATGAATGGCGTAGAACCAGCTTCCCCGGTCGTTAACCGAAAGGGAGGTATGTTTCCTTAGGAACATTTTTAAAACTTCCATGGTCTTTCGTTCCTGACCGGACAGTTCCGGAATTTCGTGGAGTTCCTTTCGGAGCTCCTTTATTTTTTCAAAAGTTTCATCATCCAGAGCGCTGTGGCTTCCTGTACTGCCGCATTCCTGATCCTTAAGCGGCTTTTCACTTATAATCCGCTCAGACTCCTGTCTCACTAAATCACGTAATCGTCTGGTGTACTCCGACATGTTCGATATTTCGTTTCCATATGTAAGATTCAGCTCGTATTCCAGGGGAAGCCATGTGTCCGCCCCCGCCTCGTTATGCTGAATCAGGGTCTCGATCTTGTCCAGAGCCTTGGTGAGTTTTGCCTCCTTCGTCTGAAGGGCCTCCATCTCGTCAAAGAGCCCGTTAAGCCTGCGGGCCAGGTCTTCGGGAAGAGAACCCGTCATGATCCGGAGAACGGCACTCTCTGTCTTTTCATCTGTGCTGCCTTTTATAAACGCCGGAATATCCCCGGTAACAGCCTCGCCCCAGTCGTGGATCAGGCACATATCCACCACCCGGTCCATATCCAGTTCCGGGAATTCGTCCTTCAGCAGAAACGCCATTACCGCCAGACGCCAGCTGTGTTCCGCAACACTCTCCCTCCTGCCCGAAGTGGTCCAGTTATGGCGGGTGTTGCATTTTAATTTTTCCAGTATTCCTAAAAATTCAATTAATTTGCCCGGCTCCATCGCTGCCTCCATTTCTGTCATGGCAGAACTGCCGTGTCACATCTGCCATGATCCTTTTATGGAACCAGTATACCACTAGCCGCCGTACAGTTCCACCAGATCTTCAATAATCAAAAGACCGATCGGCCCCAGGATAAATCCCAGCAGTCCGAACAGCTGCAGACCTACATACATGGAAATCAACGTTTCAAGCGGCGTCAGCCCAACCTTATCTGCCATAATTTTGGCCTCCATCACCTGGCGGAGGAAATAGCAGATAATATAGATGACGAAGAGGCCGATTCCATAGAGCCAGTCTCCGTTGACCAGGCGAAACAGGGCCCAGGGAATCAGTACCGTTCCTGTTCCAAAGATGGGAAGCGCATCGAGAAGGCCGATTCCGATCCCCAGTAGGAGGCTGTATTGATTTCCCATCAGAAACAGTCCTGCGGTACAGATGCACATGGTCAGGAACATGATGCTTCCCTGTGTCTTCAGCCATGCGCTTCCAACCATGGACAGTCTGCCGCCCAACAGGGCAAATTCGTGGCGGAAAATGGAATTGTCACGGCGCATCCGGATATCTTCCATCTCCTGAAGGGAAAGGATGGTGGCGATAAACAGGATAACGGTCATGACCGTTACTTCTATAAAACAGCGCACAACAGTCATGGAGTTCACCATTAAAAACGGCATGGCGGCATCCTTCATGGCTTTTCCGCCTCCAACCAGCATATCCCGCAGCATTTTCACGAGAAACCCTCTGGGAAGGCGGAGCAGATTCTCAGTAAAAAAACAGCAGCCGGTCAGCCAGTGATCGAGGCTGTTAATCATCTGCGGAAGATTGTCAAAGAATAAATTTGCCTCCATAAACAGCTTTCTGCCTCCATAATACAGAAGCGCCCCAAACAAAACCATCAGAATCAGGATCTGGATGCCCCCGATGGCAGCTAACGGCAGATGAATTTCTTTCTTTTTGAACGGCAGCCGGCATTTCCTTTCCAGCCATACGGCGGAAGGGCGAAGTGCCAGGGCAAATATATATGCAATCAAAAAGGGAATCACCAGGGGCAGCAGATACTTAAAGCTTGCATAAACTGCCCCCGTAACTCCCAGTATTAAAATAGTTTTCTTCAGTTTCCTACTCGGTTTCTCCATGGACTCACCTGTTTTTTGTTTTGTACTTCTTTTGTACAAAGTCTAGTATGAGCCGAGGCAGAGTAAATTATGCGAATCTGCTCCTGACAAAATTTATCCAATTTTGTGATGTTCGATGTAGTATTTTTTCTTATTGGCTGAACCGCCCTCGATCACACAGAAATCCAGCAGATCGCCGACTTCCGTGTACAGCACCAGCGATTCCAGCGTTCTGGCCACCGTAGAACGGTTCATGACATTTTCCCCGTCCGCAAACGGTGCGTACTGTCTGTTGATCATGTCCGCAATCTGCGAGATTGTCAGCGGCTGCTCCTTCGATCCATGTTGTTTTAATATAGTTACGATCACCAGCGGAAATAAAACCTGATGCATGATACCACTCCTCCTGTTGGGGCTTAAAGATCATGCGGTCCATGCCGTGGAATTTGATATTCGCCGCACACTCTTTAAGCGATTGTCTGCTGCAACGCAAAAAAGCCTGTTGTTGTAATAACTGACAGGCTGACTGCTGCAATATCGCTTACGTAGTACAACGGTTTCCATTTCGATTTTCCTTTCTTCTTACTTATCATAAAATTATTATAAAATGTAAAACATATAAAAGATCAAACGGAAAAGGAGGGATTCGAATCCCCGGTGCCTGACAGCACAATACTTTAGCAAAGTATCATCTTAATCCTCTCGATCACTTTTCCAAATTTCAACTTTCCGGCACGTTTCAGCCAGTCTGCTGTTCCTCGCTTCTCCGGCGGAAATGGATGCGGCAGGACTCGAACCTGCGTTGTTTCCGATGTGAGAGATTTACAGTCTCCTGCCCTCGCCGCTGGGCTTACGCATCCTCAAATGTTACGTTTCAGACTTTCTTTCTGTTATCTATGGTCATACTTTATCATAGCGAACAATGCAAATTTGCATTGGTTTCTAAAATTCTACATATTTTTTCATCTGTTTCCCTGCAAACTTTTTTACAATCAAAAAAGGAACCGCCGGGCAACGGTTCCTTCGATATCTTGGCATTTAAATTTAAAATATCAAAACGAATCTCACGATAATTCTTTTCCCGACTGCATGGATTTCCTCTTATATTGTACGCAAAAAACTTCACTGCAGCAGGTATCTGCACTGAAGAAACAGCTGCAATATCCATAAGTAAATTCATGAGCTGGTCTGTTCATCGCTGGTATCCTCATAAAAAGCGTTTATCGCCGGAAACGAAATGCTTATTTGGGTTTCTTTGTTTTACTTCCTCAGTGTACCACTGGGAATATGGTCTGTCAAACAGATCCTGTTTAAAAAATACAAAATCTCTGAATCTCCCTGGCAAGGACCGCGCTGATCCTCTGGTAGCCCGCCCGGTTGGGATGAACCCGGTCTTCCAGATATAACTCAGCATTATCGCGGTGAATTCCGCACAGCCTCCGCATATCTATGAGAGGAAATCCCAGCCGCTTGCTGGCGCGTTCCAGTTCCACATAATAATCCAGCATGGTGTATCCGCTTTTATTGGGCAGTTCGTAAGCCTCCCCTGCCTGTGCCATGCCGTCCGGGCATTCGAACCGGTAGATCGGAGTTACCCATACCAGGCAGGCGGTGGGGACCGCGGCACGCAGTCTGTTTACCGCCGCCTCTATGGCTTCAGAAAACGCTTCCAATTCACTTCCCCAATACCAGTCATTGCTTCCATGCCAGATCAGGAACAGTTCTGCATCTTCCGGAACCGGATTTTTATCGAGCACTTCCAACATGCCGCCGGGTGTCTTCCGTGTCAGGCCGCTGGAGCCCACCGCAAAATTATAGACTTTATCCAGGGAGAGGCTGTTTTTTAATGTATTCTCATAACCGCCCTCCCCGTGTGTTCCCGTAGAAATACTGTCGCCGTAAATCGCTATTGTCTTCATAAAACATCACACCTCGCAGGATTTAAAATGTCAGCTTCATGTCACCCTGCACCATAATCGAGTGCTGTGCTCCCTGATAGATCAGATTGAGTTTGAAGCAGTCCTCTGTATGAATGCTCACTTCCAGAGATCCGCCTGCGTCTTTTGCCACAAAATCAGCGGTCTTTCCTGCAAACCAGTAACGTCTGCATCCCAAAACGCCTCCCCGAACCAGATGCTCGGATATCTCCCATCTGACTGTCGGCTCCGCTTCTTTCCTGTCGAGAGACAGGCCTGCGGCGTACTGGATCAGATAGAGAATCGGGGCAAGGCCGGACCAGCCCACGAAATCTTTATTATCGGCATCCCCGCTTGATATCTCATCCGGCGGATAGTTCTCCCAGATGGTTCCCGTCTGCTCATAGACTTTGGCAATCACATCCAGATGGTTGATGGCGATGTCCCTGGCCAGCTTATGGAAGCCGTGCTTCTCCAGTCCGCAGGTTACGAGAGCATTGGTCGGCGCCCAGACGGAACCTCTCCAGTATCCTCCTCTGGGATCATACCCCTCTTCGTCCGCGGCCACAACCGGAATCCTGTGAACACGGTTGAAGGTCTCCTTATCCTCCAGCCATTCGATAAGACGCTTTCCCTGCTTTTCGTCCGCTACACCGGACACCAGCGGAAAGAAGCCTGCGATCGTCTTGATTCTGGTCTGGCGCTCGCCAAATGTCATATCGTAATAAAACCCGTCCTGTTCGTTCCACATATAATGATTGATCTTCTCTATCAAAACCGCACGGTCCTTTTTAAGACCCTCACGCCTTTTTTCGTAATCCGTCACCTCGTATCCACGCTTTACCAGAACATCCATAATGTCTATCAAATTTCCTGCAAACATGGCCATCTCACAGCTGGTATCCACCGCCAGTCCCAGATGCTTGTTTCTCGGGGAATTATCCATACTTGCCCAGTCTGTGACGTATAATCCGTTTTGATGACGCAGATGGTATTTCATGGCCTCGTGATAGTGGTACAGCGGTTCCAGTACCATGTGAAGGCGCGCCGCATCTCTCGTATGGCAGTAGCTCTCCCACTCTGCAAAAGCGAGAAGGGGATGATTTAAATTGTCCAGGGTGAGGTACGGTTTCTTCTCAATAATCCGTCCCATATTCGGCTTGTACATGTCTTCATACGGCAGCTTTCCCAGTTCTCTTAGAGTGCGAAAGCCATAGTGATTCTGAAAATAGGAGTACAGGGGACTGTCAAATGCATTCACCCACAGGAGAAAATCTTTTCCCGTCTCCCTCACCATCTCTCTCGGTATCTCCCCATCGTCAAACTGCTTGCAGTAAAAATTGTCCAGGGAACAGATTCCCGGAACGTAAGGATGAAGAAGATTACAAAACAACGTCATAAATACTGTATCCCAAAGGAAAATATCATCGTTAAACGCGGCATCCACAAAATTGCTTACAAATCCGCTTCCCTCTGCCGGGCGGTGAATATTGGTATATAAAACCTGAACCGCATACCTGTAGCATTCTACCCATTCCGGATGGCTGGATACGATGGGAACCGGCAGATTGTCCTTTACCTCTTCATAGCTTAAAGGCGGCACTCCGTCGTACTCTTTCTTATCAAAATACATTCCCCTGTCGAGGGAATCCAAAAAGCTGTAATCTCTGTCCATACCCTGCTTCTCCTCTTTCCTGTGACGGTCAGCCTTTTATTTTCAGCCACAGATATTCATATGGCTCCAGCGTAACCGCCTGATTCATCTGTTTTTCGGAAAGCAGACCGCTTCCCGCCATTCCTGTCTCTAATTTTACCACATCATCCGATACGTTGATAAGTACCAGAATCTGATTTTCCTGCGTTCCCCTTAAGAGTGCAAAAACCCGCTCGTCCAGCTTCAGCACCTGCTGCGGGCTGTTGGGAGAAAACGCCTCCTCCTGCTTCCGTATTTTCAACATCTGTCTGTATCCGGCCAGCACCCGGCTCCTTAAGGAATTCGGATCAGAGAGTTCTGTCTTAAGCTGATCTGCGTTAAGCTTCTCCCTGTTGATTCTTCTTTTGATTCCCGATTCCTCGAAATCCCGGTAACAGTTTCTGGATCCCAGAAGGCTGTGGTAATAAATTGCCGGCATTCCCATAACAGAAAGCAAAATACACTGGGAACCCAGGAATTTCCGTACCATCCTTCCCATGTCCTTCTCGTTTCCGGCTATGGCGTCCAGGTAATTGATATTCAGTTCATACGGAACCATACTGCCGTCGGCCAGGGAACGGTATCCAACCTGACCGCCTCGCTCCATTACCTCAGCCACCATAAGGCGCCGTTCCCCCTCGCTTAAGATATCCTCCACCGGGCGAAGGCCGATCCCATCGTGGGAAGCCAGAAAATTAAAGTAAGTGGTCGCCTCCGTGGTTGCTTCCAGTCCATCCGCCCAGTCGGATAAATGTGCGGCGCTTCCGCTTAAATATGAGTACAGGGTCAGCGGAGGAAGCGGAAACTGATAAACCAGCCCGGCCTCATCGTAACCGCTGCCAAAATAGCTGATGTTTTCTTTATGAGGCACATTGGTTTCGGTTATGATTGTGCAGCCTTTGGCGCAGGACTCCAAAACACATCGCATCAGCTTGATCAGCTCATGTGTCTGGGGAAGATGCATGCAGGTCGTCCCCGGCTCCTTCCAGGCAAAACCGATAGCGTCAAACCGGATAAACCGTGCGCCCCTTGCCGCATAGAGCAGAAGAACATCGAGTATCTCCATTAAGACCTCCGGATCCCTGTAGTTTAAATCGATCTGATCCTCACTGAAGGTGGTCCAAAGATACTTCGTTCCCATGGAAGTCTCAAACTTTGTAAGCAGAGGGAGCGTTCGGGGCCGGATTACCCTGCTGTAGTCCCCTTCGGGATCTGCCTCGATAAAAAATCCCCGGTAGTGCGGATTTCCCGCCGCATATTCCTTAAAGTACCCGCTTGATTTAGAGACGTGATTGATTACCGCGTCAAACATCAGATCGTATTCTTTCCGCAGGTTCTCGATATCTTCCCAATCTCCCAGTTCCGGATTAATTGCTTTAAAATCCGTCACAGAGAATCCGTCATCCGACGTATAGGGAAACATGGGGAGTAAATGGACCGCGCTCACCGTACCGGAAAGTTCCTCGTTAAGGAATGACCGGAGTGTTGCAAGGGGCGCTTCCCCCTCTCTTCCGATTCCATCACCATACGTGATCAGCATGACATCGTCTTTACTTACCCATGGATAAAGCGCCTCTCCGGAGGTGTTTCCCATTTTTAACTTCCACGATTCTGTCAGTGCTCCGATCCGCTGTTCCAGCTCCTCCCAGCAGTCCGGATATAAATGTTGTAAGTGTTCTTTTATGCCGTCCATATTCTATCTCCATGCAATATATAGTGTTATGATTTTTTTTCCCGGTACAGTGCAGGTTATGGTGTCCGCCGTGTGCTCCATCTCCCCTTCCAGTTCTTCCAAAAGGCTGCACGCCCGGCATTCGCGAATCTGCCGGCCGGTACGGATCACCAGTTTTTCCTCACTGCTGTTTCTGTTATAGAACCGCAGTACCGTCCCGTCTTTTGACCGGTGTTTCTTGAGGGCACTGAGCAGAATATTCTCATTGTCAAAACTCAAGAAGGATTTACAGGCTTCTCTGTTATCCGGCAGACACGTCACATTGACTCCATAAAGGGGATACAGGTACTTCTCCGCCTCCCTGGCCGGATTCTGTTCATCAAACAGAATCGCATATTCCACAGTGCTTTCCCCTGACTCTGCAGCCCCCTTTGTCTCCACCACCGGGGTTGTGCTCTCCTGGCCATCCAGCCAGGAGGTCGGAAGGCCATGGAACAAGTAACTTGTACTCCTTAACAGGGTAAGATAAAAGTCTGTTCCCTGCCCGCTTTTCTTCGTGTGGTACTCATAAAGCCCTTTTCCCATCACATGAAAGCTTCCATCCGCTCCCTTAATCCCCGCATACCCGCGCATCGGTTTCAGCAGAGACTGGGTCGATTTAAGCTCCGGTGCAAAAGCCTTCCTCTCACAGTCCCGCTCAGTCTCATCAAAACCTGAATTTGAATATTCCACCGGGGAATGCAATGCAGTCGGGAATCTCGCAAACAGGATATGATCCGAACAGGGATTATCGATCTGTACCGTAAATTCCACCCGGTCTGTTCCCCTGGTCAGGCAGACGACTGTTACAATCCGGCACACCCGATAAGCACCGGAACGCTTCAAAAATCCGCGTTCTGCCCGGTCCGGTATATTCAGCTCCGCTGTTATCTTAAGCTTCTGCGACAACGGGCTGTTATGTATGACTGATACGCCTGTAAGTCTTGCCATCACATGCTCGTCCAGAAGCGGGGACACGTGCTGATACTCATCCCCCGCCTCGCCTCTGTCCACAAAGCTGTTCAGTCCCCGGTAGATCCGTCCGCTTTTTTTATCCAGAACATTGATACTGGCATCCTCATTAACTGTAATGGAAAAGCGCTGGTTTTCAATTTCTGCCCTGGAAGGCTGGCTCCGAACATAGAATTCCTGGCTCCTTTTCTCCAGCAGGCGGCTTTTCTGAATCCGGAAATGCCGGATGGAGAGTGCAGGAACATCGTTTACCGGAAAAAGAATCTTTACACACGTCTCCGGCACCTTCTCCTTGCTGTTATAGAGGTATTCACGGGTAATCACCTCATCCGACCATTCCAGGATTTCATATGGAATTTCCTCATCGTTCTCCCCGTAAAGCACGAAATCCTTCCACGCCCCCGCCTTCTCCAAACGTATCGTCTGTTCGGTCATGCCTGAACAGGCAAACGGGTGGGGATTGAAGACAGCCAGATACGACTCCTCCCCATACTTCCGGCCATACTCTTCCCGTCCGGCCAGCTCCTCCATTGCCATCTCGCTGATCCTTGAGGCTGACTGGAGGGCATGGGTTAAGTAGGACCTGATATCTTCCATCACCTCATCGGTTGAACAACCGGAGACTGCGTCGTGTCCCAGAGAAATGGTAATATTTCTCCATATTTTTCCGAACAGCCCCCCGGGATAGTCAAATCCGCCTCCTGTCCTGGAAGCCAGAACAGCCAGGGGCTCCGCATACCGTTCCACCTCCGACTGTACTGCTGAGAGGAGACGTTTTATCCGGCCCCGGCAGGAAGTGACCGCCGTAGGGTCCGGCCCGTACCGGAAATCCCTCAGTTCTCCTTCAACCGTCCTTAAACAATCAGACTGACTGGCAGCCGCTTTCGCCATCTCCGCATAATCGGCAATCGAGCCATTCTTTATGTCCAGCTCCGGATATGCCTCTTTTACTTCTCTCACCATAGCAGTAAAATCGGGATCCTGATAGAGATGGTCGGAACCGTTGATCAGCAGAAAGGTATTTAAACAGCTGGATTCTTTTAACAGCCGGTATGCATCGTAAAAGTGTTCTGCAGTACTCTTTCCCATTTTTCCCCAGCTCTTCAGGCTCCAGTATCCCAGAATCATATACTCGCACAGGACACGGGATCCGTCCGGGGATTCCCAGTAGAATTCCTTCTCCTTATATTCCGTCCTGTCCATCCCCCGAAAGAAAAAGGCGGTATCGATCCCCACGCCGTTTAATATCTGCGGAAGCTGGGAGATATGGCCGAAATTGTCCGGCACATAGCCCGCGTTTAACTTTCCTCCTACGGACTGGCAGACCTCGTCTCCGAGCAGAAAATTGCGGATCAGCGCCTCCCCGCCGGATAAGAACTCATCCGGAAGATTATAGAGAGGCCCAAATACGAGGCGCCCCTCTGCCGCCAGATTTTCGATCCTTCCTCTGTTTTCAGGGTAGATTTCCAGATAGTCTTCCAGGACTGCTGACTGCCCGTCAAAGGTATAGCACAGAAACTCTTCGTCCTGCTCCAGAAGTGTAATGAGCCGGTTCATCAGGCCACAGAGCCGGATCTGAAACTCCTGAAAGGTACGGTACCATTCACGGTCCCAATGGGTTGACGCTGCGATCAGAATCTTATCCATATTGAATCCTCTTTCCACCGCTTTACGGTTTCCTCACTTATCTGTTTCTTACTTAATACGGAAAGACGTGCTGCGGTCAAAAAACATAACCTTGTCATCCTTAACGTTTAATGCCACATTGGTCTTCGGTGCCATTTCCATGTAGGCAGTGGTATGAATCTTTACTTCATTTCCGCCTATCCTGGTAATCAGGATTGCATGAGATCCCTGAGGTTCTACAAAATCAATTACGGTGTCACATAAATAACCTTTTGTCCGTTCCATGGAAAAGGACAGATCGATATATTCCGGTCTCACACCCAAATCCACCTCTTTGCCTGCATACGGCAAAAGCGCATCCCTTAAGGAATCCGGGACCTGATAATGAATACTGTCATTTACAGCCATGAGACCGTCGGCCGTTTTTTCAATCTTTGTGACAAAGAAATTGGTCGGCGGTGTGCCGATAAACTCCGCGACAAATCTGGTCGCACTGTCCTGATACACCTCCATAGGCGTACCGATCTGTTCGATCTTGCCCTTATACATGACTACGATTCTGTCTGCAAGGCTCATAGCCTCAGACTGGTCATGGGTAACGAAAATGCTGGTAGAATTCTGCTGGATATGAATATTCTTAAGCTCGGTTCTCATCGATACGCGGAGCTTGGCATCCAGATTGGACAGCGGTTCATCCATCAGGAAAATCTTCGGTTTTACAACGATTGCCCTGGATACGGCAACCCTCTGTCTCTGGCCTCCAGACATCTGTGCCGGATAACGGTTTAAAAGTCCAACTATATCGGTAGCTTCCGCAGCCGCCGTCACACGCTTTTTGATCTCAGCCTTCGGCACCTTCTGGAGTTTTAACGGATAGGCGATATTATCGAACACCGTCATGTGAGGCCAGATGGCGTAACTCTGGAATATCATGGATACACCGCGGTCCTTCGGCTTCTTTCCGATTACATCTTCCCCGTCGATTAAGATCTCACCACCGCTGATGTCTTCAAGTCCTGATATCATTCGGATGGTGGTCGTCTTACCGCAGCCGGATGGCCCCAGAAATACAATGAATTCCCCCTTCTCAATGGATAAATTCATATTATTAACAACCAGCGGACCATCTTTCGTATATTTTTTCTGCAAATTTTTGATTTCCAAATAGCTCATAAGCTTCCTCCTATCGTTACTATAATTCTACTCCACCCCACATCTGACCGATATATTTTCTGATAATGAATGTGAACACCAGTGCCGGAAGGATAAGTACAATACTTCCCGCCGCCGCATATTGGATTCCGCTTGAGGTTGTTCCGATCGCCTTATAGACAACCAGGGACAGCGTCTGGTTTTTATTGGTCAGAATCAGGGCTGAAATGGTATCATTCCAGGCTGTTAAAAATGAATACATCGAGCTTGCCGCCAAAGCCGGAAAGGCCAGCGGAAGAGTGATCTTCGCAAAGGTCTGTACACTGTTCGCTCCAAATATCATGGAGGCTTCTTCCAGTTCTTTGTTGATTCCGATAAAGATACTGTTGGTAATCCATGCCGTCAGCGCGATATTAGGAACGGAATAGAGAAGAGCCAGGCCGATCCTCGTATCAAACAGGCCAAACTGAATCAAAAGCATCGCCATAGGAATACTGATTCCCACCACAGGGAACATTCGGACGATTAAAAGTGATACGTGAATCTGTTCCTTAAACTTAAACTGGAACCTGGCCATGGCGAACCCGGCAAGACTGCCGATTCCCAGAGAAATCAGTATCGTATAGAGCGAAACGATGATACTGTTTTTCAGCGCAGCAGCCGCGTTGGGCACGATACTGAAGAACGTCTTAAAATTATAGAACAGGTCTTTCTTATAGGTAAATTCCATGGGGCCGTTCGTAAGAGTCTGCTTAAAATCCTCTGCCAGCTCCTCACCAGGCACCGTTACTGCATACTGTCTGGTAAAGTGCGCTTCCAGTTTGGAGGCTCTCTTCGTCGTGATAATGGATTCATAGCCCTCGCCGCTGTCATAGAAAATCTCGAATTCCCCCTCCGGAGTGGGAGCCACCCTGACGGTAACCGTGCGCTTGGGAATCAGCCTCTTGGGGAATTCTGTCATTTCCACGGAGTTGGAAAATGCAACCGTTGTAAATGCGAGAAGCGGAACTGCCACAAGGAGGACCATGGTCGCCAGGATCAGGGCCATAACAGTTTTCTGTACGATATTCAGTTTGTCCATCATTTTGCTGCCTCCTTCACTTTAGCCGGGCGTTTCCTGCCTGTTTCATGGGAACCGGCTCCTGCGCCTTTCGAAGCCTTTAAGTATACCACTGTCGCACACAATACGATCAGGGTCGTGAGGAAGGACAGGGTAAAGGCAAGCTTCTGGCTCGTGTTGACGCCGGGTACGGCTTCCACGTAGAACGCGATTCGCTCTACCAGGAACGGAACCTTACTGTATCCCAATACCATAACCGCAATCGACCATACCTGTATGGCAGCAATCAGTCTCATAATAATTGACGTGGTAATAGACGGCTTTAAGATTGGAATCACAATATCCTTAAAGGTCTGCCATTTATTAGCTCCGAATAAGTAAGCCGCCTCTTTTAACTCTCTCTGTACCCCCTGAAGTCCTGCAATTAAAATAATCATGACGGAAGGGGTTACGGTCCAGGTGTCGATCAGGATGATCAGGAAGACTGCGGACATTCCCTCCGCCCCCATAAAGACAATAGGTTTGTCAATCAGGTGTAATCCGATCAAAACGGTGTTGATCCAGCCATCTCTGACCAGTCCCGTTTTCCAGAGAATCGCCACTGCGGTCGGGGTGATGGCCATGGGAATCATGGAAATAAACATCAAAAGCTTGGAGCTTTTAAACTTTCTTGAAAGGAGTACGGCTAAGAGAAGCGCCAGAAAATATTGAAGCATCACGGAGACTGCCGCAAAGGTTGCAGTATTAAAAATTGCCGGGCCGATTAAATCGGACTGGGCCATCAGTTTAAAATTGCCCAGAAGTGTGAAATTGCCGTCAAAATCAGTAAAAACCTCTTTTACCCCCGAAAGCACCGGAAGCAGCCAGAATACTGCATAAAAGAGGAATGCCGGGAGCAAAAGCAGATAGGGAATGCTTTTTTTACTGAATATCGTTTTCTTTATCGTCTGTTTTGAATCGTTCTCGTTCAAATAAATCCCCCATTCCTTCAGGCAGGCGAACCTGTCTGTACTTTACTATTGGACCATAAAGAGCCGGAGAGCCAGGCTCGCGCACCGGACAGGCGCACTCCCCTGTCACAGAAAAAGCCTGGAAAATACCCGGTGAAGATCATACCCACACCGCAGCTTTCCAGGCTTTTGCACAATTAATTAATTCTTCAATGCTTCCAGCTTACTCTGCTCTTCTGCAAGGTAATCATCTCCAGGAACTGCTTTATTCTTTAATACGTCGTTAAAAATATCACCGTAAAGCAGTTTTACTGCGTTCCAGTCGGAATACTCTGATGCCGGAACACCGGTAACGATCGTGGTCTTCAGCATCTCAATACCGGCTCTCATAACTACGTCGCTGGACTCCAGAATGTCGCCAACCTCTTCGATCGGGCTTAAGGATCCGCCATAGTTGGAGCAAAATTCATAGTTTACTTCCGGATCTGCAATGTAGTTGATAAATTTCTCCGCCAGTTCCTGATTTGGAGCGCCCTGGGCAATACCGTAGCACCATGCGCCGGACGTGGAGCCCGCCCCCTTGCTGCCTTTAGGCGCTGCGCCGATTACAAAGTTGTTGGGAGCTGCGTTGTAGCTTGTACCCACAGGAGCCATATGTGCAAATGTCAGCCATACATCGCCGCTGTTTAACGGATCTGTCGGTGCAGTGTACTGATCCTGCTCTGCGTAGAATCCATCGCCTGCCGCGATCTGTGCGATAATGCCAAGCGCGTCTTTAAAACCATCAGATGTAAATTCCGGGAATCCGCCGCCGTAAGCCAGGCTCATTCCTCCCATCGGGTATAACAGCTGGGAGCTTGTTAAGTTGGCAGGCATCATGGTCTTTCCTTCTCCCTCACCGGCCGCAATTGCAACCGCCCAGTCAGCGTACTGTTCCCATGTAATACCAGAGACTACATCCTCTTCTGTAAGGCCGTCCGGAAGGTAATCCAGAGCCTTCTTATTTGCGCAGGTCACATATACATCAAAAGTGAATGGAACGAAGTAGCGTACGCCGTCTTTATTTGTTGTGTTGTCAAACATCTGAGTGTAAGTGGAGCCTGTGCTGTTAACCAGTTCCGTAATATCCTGCATCCAGCCGCCGTTCACATATGGCGCCATGTTTGCCGTGTCTGCATAAATAATATCGGTTATGTAATTCTTCCCTTCCTGTTCCGACTGGATCTTCTTAACCGCATCTGCCTGGGCCACGAAATCCACCTCAACGGTGCAGTTATTTTCCTCCTCGAAGTTTTTAAAGAAGGTATCCATTAAATACTGCTTCTCATGAATTTCCGGAGTTCCGCTGTATGTAACCTTTAAAACGTCAGAACCGCCGGCCTCTTTCTTTGCAGCTTCCGTGGCCGGTGCCTCCGTACTCTCCGCTCCGGCTGCAGCAGCCGTTGTCGTCTCGGGAGCCTTTGTCTCTGCCGGTTTTGATGAGCATCCCGCCATACTCGCCGTGGTAATTACCGCCAGTCCAAGTGCCGCTAATTTTTTCGTTAAGTTTTTTTTCATTATTCCCTCTCCTTTACCATTTGTTGATGATAACATTATAACATTCCAATATTCACACTACAATGTGACAGCGCCCAAACCCGAACCTCGCTTTTGTGCATTTGCACAACTACCGTTTTTCTTTATTTCCACCCATTTTAATTACGGCGATATAGAGCATCATCAAGTCTTTCGCCCGCCTTGGGTTCCGGTTCAGCAGTTCCTCGATCTTTGCAAGGCGATAGTTTAACGTATTGCGGTGAATATGCAGCTTGTCGCAGATCTGGGCATAGTTGTCGTTATCTTCCACGTAAGCGGCTATCGTCTCTTTTAAGACGCCGTCCACGTCCCGCTCCTTTAAAAGCTTTAAAATCTCCTCCAGCTCCCTGGTCACTTCTACATTATTCAGAAGGCATTCCAGGGAAACCTCATGGTAGCACAGAATCCGTCTGCGGATATTTAACGCTCTGGCAATGTGAAACGTCTGCATAACGGAATTCGTCGTCCTGCTGGCAATTATGTCTGATTCTCCAATGTAACAGTTCTCCAGGTCTTTGCTGATATCCAGTATTTTTTCCAGACGTGATTTCAGCCGTTTATCTGACCGGAACAGAATAAGAACCTCCTCCATACCCTGGCGCACGATATACTCTCCTGCTGCCAGATGGCTCTTTATGGTTTCTATAATACTGTAGCGGATCCTGCTGCTGGTTATGACGACAGCCGTCCTTGGAATTTTCATATCAATGCCTAAGTACGCTGCCTGATCGTAAAACGCGTCATCGTACTGTTCTCTGCTTAGACTGATCCATTCATACAGGAAATCCTTCAGCCGGCTTTCCTTAATGGAGGACATGTCGCTCAGCAGGCGGTTTTCAATGGTAAGAACCGCTATGGATAAGCAGATCTGGCCGATTGGCATCACTTCCTCAACGTCCCCGCCTATGGCGATCACCCCCAGAATACTGTTATTGTAGATGATTGGAAGGCAGATTCCTCTCTGCTCCGTTGGAGTGTTCTCATATATTACATAGGCTTCCTTCCGCTTCAGCGCAGTCAGCGCCCCTTTGTGAAGAGTTCCGAGAGTGCTTTTATCTCCGCTCGCAAGGATCTCTCCGGCCGTATCAGTAATGTTGATGTTACAGGGAATGATTTTCATGATTCCATCTGCAATCTTCTGAGCATTCTCTGTATTCAGATAATTTTCGTACATGTGATCCCCGCTTTCCAGGACATCAAAAGAGTGCCCGGTAATTCACGTTTGGGAGGAGTCCTGTATGTTCCAGAACTACGTCCGCACCCTTAAGAATTTCTTCGCTGCCAATTCCAATACAGTGCATACCGCCGTTTTTGGCCGCCAGTACGCCCGCCTGCGCATCTTCTATCACAATACAGTTTCCCGGATCCGCACCAAGCTTTGCAGCCGCCGCTAAAAACACCTCCGGATCAGGCTTCGCCTTCACAATTGAAAGGCCATCCACGATGACATCAAACAGATCTTCGATTCCCAGTTTCTGAAGGATCATGCCTCCGCTTTTGCTCGCCGATCCCAGCGCAGTCTTATACCCCTCCGCCCTGATTTTTTTCAGGAATTTAAGGATACCCGGAAGGATCTCCCTCTCATCCAGGCGGTTGATATAAGTGAGATAACTCTTATTTTTCCGGTCCGCAAGCCTTTTCTTTTCCTCTGCCGTCAGTCCGGTTATCCTTCCCGACTTCAGTACAATCTCCAGGGAATCCATCCGGCTCACACCTTTCAGCCGTTCACCTTCCGCCTCCGGGAAATCGAAGCCCAGCTCTCCGGCCAGTTCCTTCCATGCCAGATAATGGTATTTCGCCGTATCCACCACCACGCCATCCAGATCAAATATAAACGCCTGTATCATCATCTTCCTCCGCCGTCACGGCCGCTCCCTCACTGGTCACCACCGCCGTTTTTTTTCTTCCGTGATCCATAAATGAAAAACGTATGGACTGCCAGTGATCCGGCAGATGAGGAGTGAACCGGAACATGTTTCCATCTGTTTTTATCCCTGCAAACCCCCGCAGGATGCAGTTGACGATTCCACCCAGTGATGCAGCGTGTATGCCTTCTGCGGAATCCTTATAACTCATGCCCAGATCGATCTCCATCGCCTGATGGAAAAATCCCATCGCCTTATCCATTTCCCCGATCACTGCCTCCGCCTCTGCGTGAGCACAGAGACTCAGTGAAGAATCATGGGTGTTCAGCGCCTCATAATACTCCACGTTTTTCTTAACCGTTTCAGCGTCAAACCGTTCCGGCAGAAGTTCTAACAACATAACTACATCCGCCTGTTTTAATACCTGCATGTCCACCACCTGGTTCCTGCTGTAATCTTTTAAGATCAGCTGGCGTACATCCGCGTTCCTGTATTTCTCAATATTGGAAAGCTTCTTTTTACTGAGAAAGGTATCATCCTGCGGAATAAGTTTCTCCTCATTCGGTTCCGGCAGATAGAGATGCCGCAGAAAATGGTCAAAACGCTCACTCCATCCCTCTTTCCGACAGGAATCTGCCAGGGGATTGTCCCAGGAGGCCAGCACCTGTCCTGCCGCTTTTACGTTTTCAAAGGCCATATAATTGGTATACGCGTTGTTGTCCACATGCTCTGTATATTCATCCGGGCCGATCACATCCCTGATCTCAAAGCGTCTTTTATCCCCATTCCACACAGCTCTGCTGTACCAGAATACAGCAGTCTCCAGTATCATCCGGCAGCCGTACTGATCCATGAAATTCCGGTCGCCGGTGGCCCGGTAATAGGAGATCAGACCATAGATGATATCAGCAGTCACATGATGTTCTTTGATTCCGGACCATACCTTCGCAGCCTTTCCTGTATGAATGTCGATTGCCGCGTACAGGGGAGTCTCCTCCTCGCCGGATGCCGCTGCCTCCCAGGGATACATGGCTCCGGAATAACCGTACTCTTCCGCCTTTTTTCGTGCTCCTGCCAGACCACGGTACCGGTAAAGCAGCAGATTGCGTGCCGTCTCCGGGAACATCTGTATAAAAAAAGGCATGATGAAGATCTCTGTATCCCAGAAAACATGACCCTTATAGCCTTCTCCAGTCAGTCCCTTGGCTGCTATGCTGCAGGAATCTCCCTCCCATGGAACCATGCCGGCCAGATGATACTCTGCAAATTCAACGGCTGCCCGTTCTTCTTTTGCAGCCCCGGTAATCTCAATGGCCGCCATATCCCAGAAACGTTCGAATGCATCTCTGTGCCGGCGGTTCAATTCACCATAGCCGGCCTTCAACGCTTCAGCCAGTACATCAGTCATCTCCACCAGAACCTGCCCGTCCGTCTTCCCGGAAGATTCTTTCCTGTTTTCCACATCAAACAGCGTATATTTACTGATTGTCCACACTTCTCCAGGCTGCAGTTCCTTTTTAAAATCCTGATAAACCGCTCTTCGCTCCAGATGAAATGCCGCAGGTTCCCGGCTCTCCCCCGTGCTGCAGACGGTCATAACGGATAGTATCTGCCCGTCATCGCAGCCGCATTCAAGGAACAGCCGGCAATGTTCAAACACCCTCGCTTCCATGCAGTCAAAATGAGCCACTCCGCTGTTTGTAATCTGTCCGTTGATCCCGGTGGAAAGTTCAAGAACTCCGCCTTCCTCACAGGATATTTGCAGCTGATGACAAAACAGCCGCCTGTTGTCCGCGGAGGCAAACCGTCTTGCTGTAAGATGTACGCCTCCGGCAGACTTCATCTCACAACCGATCCGGCTCTCCAGTTCTCCGTACCTTGTATACAGAGACCGCTCGTACTCCGTCAGACAGCATGAATCCAACCGCAGATTCTCCCCATTAATTCTTATTCTGAATTCGGTGACATCCGGGCAGTTGACCAGTTCCGTCACCTCGTGAATACCTGCCTTATGGTACAGACCACAGATGAAGGTCCCCCTCGACTCATCCAGCTGCTTCGTCTCGAAAGACGCCCGAACGCCCAGAAAACCATTGCATTGTGCGAAAACGGCCTCTGTCTTTTTGTTGTAATCGGGATTCCTCTCCGGTTCGTAAAAGCGAAACCCCTTTTCCTTCTCCTCTGTTCCGTAATAAATCATAGATCCCCGTTCCCATATATAACCGGTCTGCCTGTTCCGGCGGATTGATATAAACCGGTAATCAGCTTCTGCACATAGACGGCCTGATCCGGCGTGACTAGTATATCTGCCCGGCCCATGCAGCTCTCCACAAAGTTACGTATACAGTCGTAGTGCCAGTCTTTCGTCTCTTCAAAGGGATAGACCGAATTGACCTGATGTCCGTCCTCGTCACCGTAAATTTCGAAAGGGAA
The DNA here is from genome assembly GCF_024460495.1 of Hungatella sp. SL.1.14. Classification (NCBI taxonomy): domain Bacteria; kingdom Bacillati; phylum Bacillota; class Clostridia; order Lachnospirales; family Lachnospiraceae; genus Hungatella; species Hungatella sp. SL.1.14. The sequence goes on from NZ_JANFYJ010000014.1 coordinate 66,042, forward strand.
CACGCTGATTCCCCGTTTATCACCGTACAGACGAACATTTCTCTCTTCCTTCTCCGCAATATTGATCGTAAAGGAAGTTCTTACCGTTAAGGAACCGCCGTTGGAAAAATGAATAAATCCGAATAAGCTGTCTTCAACTCCGAATCTGGCTCCATCCCAGCTTCCCAGGAATCCCGTTCCGCCCTGTTTTCCAATCCGGTCCGAGGAAGAAGCACAGACGTACGATACTTCCGGATAATCCAGCAGATAAACGGCCAGATCCAGCATATGGGCACCGATATCGATCAGCGGTCCGCCACCCTGTATCTCCAGATTTGTAAAACTGCCCCAGCCAGGAATTCCCCGTCTTCTGAGCCATGTCACGTCCCCGGCGTACAGAGTACCCATCTCACCGGCTTCCACCTTCTTCTTCAGGAAGGCAATCGTTTCCGCATGACGGAAATGGAATCCGAACGTTAAAATTCTGCTGCACCGCCTTGCAGTATCCCGCATTCTTTCGGCTTCTTTTAAAGTAACCGCAGGCGGCTTCTCACACAGAACGTGACAGCCGTATTCCAGGCACAGGCACGTCATATCGCAATGAAACTTGTTCGGCACACAGATACTGACCGCATCCGGCCGTATTTCCTTCAGCATGGTCTCCGCATCTGTATACCAGGATGGTATATGGAATTCATCAGCCGCCATTTTTGCCGCGTTCTGATTTACATCGCAGACCGCACATATCTCCACGTCCGGGAGACTCTTATAATGATTGATATGGGAGGTCCGGGCTACCTGCCCGGCCCCGATAACTGCTACCCTGAGTATGCTCATGGCCTTCTCCTGTTTTCATGCAAACTGTCTTACATAAACTGTTTCATATAGGCAATGGAATCCACGTAAACCTTCAGAGGGTCTTCCCCGCGGATTCTTCCTTCATTGACAACGGCGCCGTCATAACCGATCCGCTTTAGCGTCTCCATATGGCGTTTGAAATCAATACTTCCCGTGCCCGGCTGGTATCTGTGATTCTCCGCGATGTGGATATGGCCTATGTAATCCCGATACTTCTCCAGTGTCTCGGAAATATCATCTTCCTCAATAGACATATGATAGAAGTCTCCCGTAATCTTCACCATCTCAAATTTTCCTTCGTCGATAATGGAAACCGCGTCTGCTGTCGTATTGAGCATATGGTCCTGATATCGGTTCAGGGGTTCTAAGTAGATATAGATCCCGCACTCTTTAGCTGTCTCTTCAAGCTGGCTTAAGGAATCCAGAATCGCTTTTCTGTCCCCTTCGCGGCTTCTCGGTGATACCATCGGCGGAAGACGGTAGGTAAACATCCCCCAGGCCGCAGGAACCACCACCCCGGTTCCGCCCACTTCCTTTAAGTTCCTGATAATTACCTTTAAATCAGCGATTCCGTTTAACCTCTTCTCTTCAATAAAATCACCAATCCATCCACGGTATCCGCCGCAGGCGCTGGAGACCGGAAGTCCTGACTCCCGGATGGCACGCTTAATCTCATCCGGTTTTTCCATCAGAACCTTTCCATCGATCTCAAAACATTCGAAACCGATTGATTTTACAAATTTAAATTTCTCTGTTAAATCCTGCGGAAAAAAATCCCTGTCCTGTGTACCAAGCAGCATTATTCTTCACCTCCAAATATAACCCCCATCTTAATGCTCTTTTCCTGTTCCTTATCCATATAGGTACAGATTCCCTCTGCCGAATCCTCAAATTTCACAACCGGATCGATGATCTCGGAGCAGTCTAAATATCCGCTCATCAGCATATCCCAAACCACGTCTTCGATTCTCTTACGGTTCCATCTCGGATAATCCGGATTCGGTTCACTGCACGCTCTCGAGAAGACGATCTTTCCGTAATTGTAATGTGCTTCCTGTCCCAGCCAGAGTCCCGCCGGAAATGGCTTTGCAAATGCCAGATAGGCGATCGTTCCTCCATATGCCAGCCCCTTTAACGCGGACTGCAAAGCCTGTACACTGCCGCTGGTCTCCAGAATCGCATCCGCTCCCATCTTACCGGTAATTCGTTTGATCTCATATCCCACATCACAGGCTGTCGGGTCCAGACAATAATCTGCGCCATACTTTCCGGCAATCTCTCTCCTCTTTTCAATGGGGTCAACTGCGATAACTATGGAGGCACCTGATTTCTTTGCCATCTGAACCGCCAGCTGTCCGATTGCCCCCAGTCCGATTACCACCACGTTGTCTCCGGAGCGGACATTGGCATCCCGAATTCCGCCTAATGCAAACTGAGCCGGATCGTAGCATACAGCATTCTTTGCAGAAGCTTCCTTACTCATCTTTCTCAGCTTATAATTGTCCACGGCATTTACGATCTCTGTTTCCCTGATTGGCCCGTAGGAACAAACTCTGTCCCCTACTGCATATTCCGTAACATCGGCTCCCGCTTCAATAATCGTTCCAACAAACATATTGCCGATGGGAAGATCGCCAAATTCTATGCCGCGTGGTTCGTCCGCGTCTCTCTCCACAAACACCTTCCAGTCATTATCGAATTTTCCGTCGATAAAAGGCGTCGTTCCTCTGAAATCGGCAAGCTCTGTTCCATGCTTCGGTGCAGCGAACTCCACTTTCACTCTCACTTCACTGCTCTGAATCGGTCTGTCCTCATACTCTTTTAATTCGGCTGTTCTTGGTGCCGTAGCTACAAGCTTCTTCATGGTGCTTCCTCCAAACTTTTCTTCTATTCTTTTATGGTTTTATCTGTTTTTTCCTCTGTACCGGTGATTCCTGTCGATTCCCGTTCAATGATCGTGGACGGCAGAAAAATCTGATTATGGGCCACGGACTCATGACTCTGTCTTTTTTGGAGAAGAGACTGGAGTACGGTAATACAGTTCTCCGCCAGACCTTCAAAGTCCTGCCCCAGAGACGACAGGGACGGATACGCTTCCTCGTTGACAGCCAGGTCGTCTGCCGACAGCACTCCCAAATCCTGAGGAATCCTGTATCCACACTCAGCCGCAGCTCTGTAGATTCCAAGGAACCTGTCGTCTCCGTTTGTGAAAATGCAGTCTGCCTCCCCTGCCTGCAGCAGCTCTCTGGTTCTCTCATACGCGGTCTTCGCGTCTCTCACTCCATATATCACGCGGCCTTCCGGAACTGCCTCTAAAAAACCGCCGACACGCAGCTTCGTCGAATAGAACCCCACATCATTCGTCAAGTAACAAATCTTCTTAAAACCCTTTTCTTTTAAATACCTGCCTCCCTTTAATCCCACATCAAAGTTGTCGAGGCTGACCGCCGGGATATCCTGTTCCTCCGGCTGTCCGAGAACCACATACGGAGTTCCGGTTCGTTTCAAATACCCGACTCGCTGATCTTCAGCCATGTATTCCAGCAAAATGGCCCCATCGGCGATTCCGCTGGAAAGCAGGTAAAATCCGTCCGTCTCATCTTCCAGAAAACCATGGCTGTCGGATGGAGACACGATAATCTTTAAACCGATTCCGCTGGAATAACGGAACAGATACTTAAGCATCCGGCTTCTCCATAAGTTCATATAATCGCCGTTGTGCTTATCCAGAAAGACTATGATGATGTTGGTCCTGTTCTGTTTTAAACCTTTGGCCAGAAGGTTTACCTGGAAACCGCACTGCTCCATCGATCTCCGGACCGCTTCCCTCGTCTTCGGACTCACCTGCTCCGGATGATTTAATACTCTGGAAACTGTCTTTAAAGACACACCGCAGTGCTCAGCAATCTGCATCATATTCGCTTTTTGAATCTCAACCACCCTCTCTCCGCCTTTATTTTGTCCTACGTTGTCATTTTAGAACAAACCAATTTCATTGTCAATTTACCAGCGCATTCTTTATGCATTTATTTGAATTCTCCATTGGCGATTGTGCAGATGCACAAAGAGGATCAACATGCAAAAAAAGAACCGGATACTGGTTTAGTTGTGCCAGTATCCGGCCCTCCCCTTCTCATGATATCATCAATCCCGCTCCCGGCCCCAGAGGAAGCCCGGCCGCCATCCACAGGATAAGCAGCAGCGACCACCCGATCAGGAAGCAGATACAGTATGGAAGCATGGTGGATACCAGCGTTCCGATCCCGGAATTATCATCGTATTTCTTTGCAAACACCACAACCATGGCAAAATAGGCCATCAGCGGTGTAATGAGGTTAGTACACGAATCCCCGATACGGTACGCCACCTGCACCAGTTCCGGCGAATAGCCCAGCAGCATGAACATGGGGACAAAAACGGGAGCCAGGATCGTCCACTTGGCAGAGGCCGACCCCATAAACAGGTTAATAAGTGATGCAAGCAGAATAAACAGCACCATTAAAACCGGCCCTCCCGTTCCAATCCGGCCCAGAACGGAGGCCCCCTTTAACGCCAGGATCGTCCCCAGCTTCGTATAATTAAAGTAACTGATAAACTGAGCCGCCGCAAATGACAGCGCAATATAGCCTCCCATGGCTTCCATGTTGCTTCCAAGCTGGGCACAGACATCTTTCTCGCCTTTGTACGCACCGGAAACACGTCCGTAAACCACGGAGGGCACAAAAAACAGCAGGGCAATCAGCACAATTAAGCCTGTCATAAATGGAGACGATGATATCAGGCTTTTCGTCTCCGGATTTCTGAAAAAAGAATCCTGCGGCCATGCCAGAAGGGTAATCGCCGCGGCCAGCAGCAGAAAACTTGTATTAGCCAGGCGGAGCGCCTTTCTCTCCCGGTCTGTCAGAGAGACCGACGCCCGGTCATCCGGTTCGCCGGCCGCGCTGGCCTGGCCTCCTTCTCCGGGCTTCGCTTTGGTTCCCCCAGCCAGACGCGGTTCCACGATCCGGTCTGTCACCCAGCTTCCCAGTGCCACGATCAGAAAGGTAGACACGATCATAAAATACCAGTTTGCCGACGGTTCCACGATGTAACCGGGAGAGACCAGCTGGGCCGCCTCCGTGCTGATTCCGGCCAGCATGGGATCCAGCGTACCGATCAGTAAATTGGCGGAGAAGCCTCCTGACACCCCCGCAAAGGCGGCCGCAATTCCGGCAATCGGATGGCGGCCGCAGGCCAGAAATACCATTGCCCCCAGCGGAATCAGCACCACATACCCAACATCCGAGGCCACATTAGACATGACACCCAGAAATACCAGCATCGGTGTTACCAGCTTTGCGGGCGTCACCGACACAGTCTTTTTCAGCAGTGCAGACAAGTATCCGCTCCCCTCCGCGCAGCCTACGCCCAGCATGGTAACCAGAACTACGCCCAGCGGGGCAAACTCGGTAAAATTGCTGACCATGTGAGTCAGCATATAGACCAGGCCGTCACGGTCCAGCAAACTGACTGCCGATACGGTCTGCGTCGTCACCTCCATGGTCTTACTGTCTATCACTTCGCCTTCTGCCGATATCCCTGCCGCAGCCAGGATTCCCGATAAAAGAACGATAAAAAGGGCAAGCGCTGCAAACATGGTAATTGGATGAGGCAGCCGGTTGCCCACTTGCTCTACGGTATTAAGAAAACGGAAAATCAGTGATTTTCTTTCTTTTTTCCCTTCATTCTGTTTCATAATAGAATAGACACCTCCTCAGTCTTTTCTATTTTTACCAGAATGAGGTATAGTTATGTATGCGTGTCTGCTAAATAATCAAAGTCAAACTGATAAAACGCCGCTCCCTGAGGCTTTACCGTAAACTTCATCCTCTTTTTGTTCCCCGGATGGGTAAAAGAGAGCTTCCAGGCGCAGAGAGCCACATTTCTCTGGCCGGTCACCTTCGGGCCGTCTGGATTGTACTTCAAATCGCCTAAAAGCGGGGTCCCATGTCCCGAGAGCTGAACGCGGATCTGATGATGGCGCCCTGTCTTTAAATCAATTTCCATAAGGCAGAGCGGGCCGCCCTCTCCTTCCAGTTCCGCCAGCACCCGGTAGCTTAATTCCGCCCTCTTTGCATCGGTTATCCCCTTATCCACAATTTTTGAAATATTATTTTTCCCGTCTTTCCACAAATAATCCACGTACGTCCCAAAGTTTTCCACAGGTTTTCCACAAACAACAGCCAGATACCTTTTCTCCGTCTGATGCTCAGAAATCTGCTTACTTAAAGCCCCCGCGGCCTCTTTTGTTTTTCCAAAAACAAGTATTCCACCAACCGGTTTATCCAGCCTGTGGATAACTCCCACATATGGATCCCCCTTTTTTGGGGACAAACTGTTGATATGTTTCTTTACTTCGCTGACCATGTCCGGTTCGAAGGACCGGCTGGACTGAGACTCAATTCCCGCCGGTTTCTCCACAACGATTATCTGATCATCTTCATACAGTATATTCATCTTCCACTCCACTATTCTGCCCACTGCCTCATCATGACTTCCACGGACCGGCTCATCTCTGCACTGAAATCGGAATTCCATTTTCGTTTGCAGAATGCATGCAGCCAGCGGTCAAATTCTTCTTCCGTCTTTCCCTGACGGTCAGAAAGATACTGCGCATACTCTGACGCCTCCTGTCTGCGGTATGTATTCTCAGATACAACCGCCTGCGCCGGCAGCCGAACCGGCTTTTCCCGTTCCTCCTGCTGCTTCGTGGGATAGCCGAAGACTACCATGGCAGTCGGCACCACATACTTCGGCAGATGAAGAAGCTCCCTGTGTGTCTCATACCGCTCCATAATATCACCGATATAACAGGAACCAATTCCCAGGGCCTGTGCCGCTGTCACCGCGTTCTGGGCGGCAATCAGCGCGTCGCAGGATGCCAGCATAAAGTCTCCCATGCCCGGCTTTCTGACTTCCTCCTCGCGCTGCAAAAACAGATCATACCATTTCTGGTAATCGGCGCAGAAGACCAGCACCATAGGGGCTTTTGCAATAAAAGGCTGATTGTCACAGGTAACAGCCAGCGTCTCCTTAAGCTTCTGATCGGTCACGTCAATAATGGAATAAAGCGTCATATTCCCCGCACTGGGCGCCTGAATGGCCGCCTGAATCACCATCTCCTTCTTCTCCGGTTCGATTGGACGTTCCTCGTAGGCACGCACCGATTTTCTCTCATATAATTCCTGTATTGTCTGATTCATGTTGTCATTTCCTCCCTGCATAAAGTATATAAGTATCTTACACTGTTTTTTTAATTATTTCAGTATAATCTTTTATTTCGTGCACTTTATTTTTTTAACTTTTTGGGAAATCCATTGCATTTTTCCTCCACAAGTTGTATAGTATATAAAAAGAGAACATGTAGTTTTGATAACTACATCACATAATTATTATAATTCGACAAGGAGGAGACCATTATGAAATTCAAAATCAAGGACCCCGGAAGCGCTATCACACATTTTATCGGCATGCTCATGGCACTGTTTGCCGCCACACCGCTTCTTTTAAAAGCGGCGGCCGACGACAGCCTCCATCTTGCTGCGCTGTCCATATTCATTATCAGTATGATTCTGCTTTATGCAGCCAGTACCATTTACCACACACTGGACATTTCTCCAAATGTGAACAGGATTTTGAAGAAAATCGACCATATGATGATTTTCATATTAATAGCAGGTACGTATACTCCGATCTGCCTGATCGTCCTGGGAGACAGGACCGGCTGGGGACTTCTGGCACTGGTCTGGGGGATCGCGATTGCCGGCATCATCATCAAGGCCTGCTGGATCTACTGTCCCAAGTGGTTCTCCTCCGTCCTCTATATCGCCATGGGCTGGATATGCGTCCTGGCATTTACAAAGATCACCAGCGCCCTTCCAAGAGCCGCCTTTGGCTGGCTTCTGGCCGGCGGTATCATCTACACAGTGGGTGGAATCATCTATGCGCTGAAGCTGCCGATCTTCAACTCGAAACACAGGAATTTCGGCTCTCATGAAATATTCCACTTATTCGTTATGGGCGGAAGCCTCTGCCATTATATTATGATGTATCAGTTTGTAGCATAAGATGCATCGGACGTGAAAGCCGCCACCAGGTCCAGCTTGTCCTTTCTGGAAAGCCTCTTGATGGCGGCCTCACGCTGCATGGCCTCCTCCTTCGTCTCGAAGATCTCATAATACGCCAGAGAGACCGGTCTGCGTCCTCTGGTATATTTTGCGCCCTTCCCTTCGTTATGCGCCTTTAAACGCTTGTCCAGCTGGTTTGTCCAGCCGCAGTACAGCGTATCGTCTGCGCATTTCAGCAAATACGTATAATTCATCTTCCGTTGCTCCTGTTTCTGAAATTCCCCATTCTTTCTGCTTCCGGCCGCATCACACCGTCTGGACATCGTCCGGCAGCCGCCGGCCTGATCCATGTTATGTAAACGGTAATCACGTCTTGCAATCACGTCACTACCGCCCAGGAATGTTCCCCTGTGATCTATTTCAAGCACCAGCTGGATGCGTTATGGCGCCGTCTGGGGTACTGCATAGCTATAATATATTATATAACATCAGAGGCAAATGTGTGAACACAAAATATCGGAATTTCCATACCGGTGAATGCCTCCGCGCATCCTGCGCATATTATTCCTGTAGCCCGGAAATACAGCATCGTTTTGGCCTGCTTCCGATAAAGCGGCCATTTTCATACCATGGATCATAAAACTGACGAAACAGGCTCAGCCTGTCCCTGCAAATGGGTAAAATGTCCCCGCCACGGTGACTGCGGCTCCTGCAGAGAGCACCACGAAAAAGAGAAAAAGTTCCCGCCCTTCTGCGAAAAGAATCCGGGAAAGAAAAAGGGCGGCGCAGGCTCCTCCAAATAAGCCTGATACCGCCCCATGCGCATCCCCCTACGACATTTCCTTCACCAGCAGCAGACGGTCTCCCGGTTTAATCAGGCTGTCAGTCAGTCCATTGGTCGTCATGATGGTTTCCACCGTCGTGTGGAATTTTTTTGCTATTTTCCACAGAGAATCCCCTGGCTGGACAATGTAACCCACAATTCCCGGCATCTGCTGCAGTTTTTTTAAATCCATCGGAGCTTCCGACACATTTTTAATCACCTGCTCGCATACCGGCTGGAGAGCCAGTAAATCCAGTGCAATGGTGGCTTTCACCTCCACAGAGCCGCCTCCCATCATCACGGCGCTCATCTGCTCCAGCCCCGGAACCAGCTGGCAGATGGTCTTCTCATTGATTCCCGGCGCCTCGATTAGATAATGGAAGGGGATTACCTCCACCGACGACTGAATCGGCTGGGTATCGTCTGCGGTTAAATAGAGCAGGCTTACCTCCAGCACGCCCTCCACATGGAGCCCGTCGTCCTTTACCTCTGTCTCGTCGATCTTTACCATACCCTCGCTGTGACAGATCTGGAGGATTCGGTCTGCATGATCCATGTTCAGCTTTTCGGCAATCTTACATTTGCTCATGTTCTTGGTGAGCACCTTATCGAAGCACGCTTCTCCCGTCTCGAGAGACAGTTCCCGGTTTGTGGAATAGAGATCGCTTAACAGTTCCATACTCTCTTCCCGGTAGAGCTTCATATCCAGTTCCAGAACTGCGTCCACATCGAGCTCCCGCATCTCCCCGTCATAGTCGGGCTTCGCTTCAATCTCCCGATGAATCAGATGAACCGATACCGAAGGAACCATCTCCTCGGAGGCCTCTGACAAATCCAGCTCTCCGGAAAACGGAATGCTCTCTTCCAGCCACTGAACCGGCGCGTCTTCCCCTTCTCCCTGATAAATGACGAAGACCATCACTTCCCCATCCAGGACCATTTTCCCATCTAACGGGCGGGTGGTTATGCCGCGAAGCTTCATCTCACTCCACAGAATGTGATCAATATTCGGCTTATTTCCGGACAACTGTAAATTCTCCTTGATCCGGTATGTATCCTTGCGGCGTACCGCAATGGCCGCCACATCCACATTGCGGCGCAGCACCTCCACCTGAGGCGTCCCGTTTAAATCGCTTCCGCCTCCCATGGCAGCCGGCGTCCCTGCGCCTGCCGTACCGGTGTCCAATTCTACGGCAGCCTCTACATCGTAGAGAGTCTCCACCTTTACTTCCAGTGTCACAATAGCTTTGATGCTTAACTTTCTGGAATTGATCATGCCGGCATTTAAATCTTCCAGATCCCAGCTCAGCTGCACATAGTCCTTCTCCTCCAGCCCCGGTACGTTGATGGGCTCTTCAAAGGAAATGGATCCGCCCAAAGCCTGCAGTCCTCCCTCTGACTTCCTGTATAAGATGTTAAAATCCATTTTTCCCCGCACCAGAACCCGTTCTCCCTGGTTTTTCACGGATTCGATGACGATTTCTCCGGAATCGAGAATGACCTGATCCACATCATCCATGGTATCCGGAACGATAAAATCATCGTCGAGGGTTATCTGTGACGTCGCATTTCCTTTCCAACGGTTCATATGTATGTTTTTCTTCACCAGCTCCAACATAAAAAAGCACCTGCCTTACCTTCTATATTCCTTTAAGAAAGTTTATGCAGGTGCATGTTCCAATATTACGTTAATCTTCATTCCTGTTCAGCGTGACACAGGGCTGCTAAATCTCCGTCTGATTCATACTCTTCCAGGAAATGATGGCGCTTCCCGTTTTTTACATATCCGATACAGGCGTCTAAATTGACGTTGGATACGCTCTTGAAGATATTATTTTCAATGTTGGGATTGATTTTCCGGAATTCCTCTATCAGTTCCTTCATCTCCTGGCGCTTTGAGGAGTGGACGATATCGCCGCCTGCCATCCCGTCCGCTGTATTCTCGGCTCTCATGGCGCGTTCTTTGGCGATGGCCTCCGTGAACCTGCAGGCACACTGCAGGAATTGGAGACCGTTCTCCTCCTTCCAGTCGATGATGGCCCGCTCCTTTACGAAGTACAGCGGTCTCAAAAGCTCCATCCCTTCAAAATTCGTACTGTGAAGCTTCGGCATCATGGTGTTGACCTGGCCGCCGTACAGCATGCTCATCAGCACGGTCTCTATCACATCATCGAAATGATGCCCCAGGGCAATCTTATTACAGCCTAATTCCTTCGCATGGGCGTAGAGGAAGCCGCGGCGCATGCGCGCGCAGAGATAACACGGGGATTCATCCACATCTACCACCACGTCGAAGATATCGGACTCGAAAATCTCGATGGGGATCTCCATCAGGGCCGCATTTTCCTCGATTAACTTCCGGTTGGCCGGATGGTAGCCCGGATCCATCACCAGAAAGTGAAGCCCGAACTTCATCTTTCCATGGCGGAGAATCTCCTGCATGCATTTTGCCAGCAGCATGGAATCCTTGCCGCCGGAGATGCAGACAGCGATGTTGTCTCCCTCCTCAATCATCTTATACTCATTCAGCGCGTCCACAAAGGGGCGCCATATTTCTTTGCGGTAATTCTTAATAATGCTGCGCTCTATCTGCTGGCAGCGTGTCTTTGGTTCCTTCATCTGGTCGCTCTGCTCCTGTCTGCATGGTTACTTATTTCTCCTGGCATCCGCCAGTTCTTCCTGAAGGGACGCGATTGTCTCCTCCATCTGCCGAATCCGCTCTTCCATCTTACAGTAGTGATCCATGGTCACGAGATTCTTTTCTTTTTTGGGAATCGGAACGCCGTCGATCTTGACTGCCCGGGCCGGTACCCCCACCGCTGTCACGTTATCCTGAAGCGGCTTTAAGAGTACGGCGTTGGCCGCGATGGTACAGTTGTCTCCCACCTCGAAGGACCCTAAAATCTTGGCTCCGGCCCCTACGGTCACGTTGCTTCCCAGAGTGGGATGGCGTTTCCCCTTGTTTAAGCCGACGCCTCCCAGAGTAACCCCCTGGTATATCGTACAGTTGTCTCCGACTACCGTAGTCTCTCCGATGACGACGCCGCAGCCGTGGTCTATTAAGATCCCGTGGCCCAGCTGTGCCCCGGGATGGATCTCGATCAGTGTGAAAAACCGGGCGATCTGGGAAATCAGCCTGGCGGCAAAAAACATCTTATGCTTATAAAACCAGTGTGCAAACCGGTGCCATATCAGCGCATGAACGCCCTGATAAAGAAGAAGTACCTCAAGGGCATTCCTCGCCGCCGGGTCACGTTCCTGAACAGCCTTCACATCAAGCCATATATCCTTTAATATCATACGATCCGTCCCCTTTTCTTTCTATAATTACCTTCCATTTAATTCCTAGTGAAACAGTATACCATAGTATATCATATGATGTGAAAAGAAAAAAGGACAATTTCCACAATTTTAAAGAGGCTCTGATGATCGTATCAGCTCACGGGATGCCGCCATCCATCACAGCAAAAAGGCGCCGAACAGTCTTTTGACTGTTTGACGCCCTCTCTTACCAGGCACGCGCGGTTTCTTTTCTTCTGCACGGTTTACTGGAATACCACCGGAAGCTCCGAAAGCTCTGTCCTGATGACAATGAAGGGGAATGAGGGTTCCGTTCCCCCGCTTTCGCCTTTTTCCGGCCCCAGCAGATCCGTATCCAGAACGATGGAATTCTCTGTCAGATACAGCTCATTCACCGCAATGCTGTAGCCGCCGGTATCCTGTTTGCCGTATCCAACCACTATGTATAAGTTCTGGTCGTCACTGTATGTCAGCTTGAACGGTGTCTTCTGCTTTTCGGCGATAATCTGCTTTAGCTCTTCTGGAATATCTGCTTCCGCTGTCACGGAAAATTCCATGTCCCGTACTTTGTTTCCGTCATCCTTGCTCATGCTGCACCCGCTCAGTGTCCGTACAACCAGAACCCACATGCAAAGGCACATGAACAGCATCCATTTTCTGTTCAATAAACTCTTCATAGCACTCTCCCCGTTTATGTTGATTATTACTATCTTATTCGTCCATGCCGGGGAATATGCGGAATTTCCAAAAATCGTCTGTGAAAGGTATTTTATCGTGATTTTCTAAATTTTCATGAAAAACCGGTTTATCTTCCGGCCCTCTGGAAATACTCCTAACAGAACGATACGAACAACCGGCTGCCAGATGCCGGAACCGTATGGGACAATCATTGACATAGATGTTTTAACAGGAGGAGACCATAATGAATCATTTATCAGATAAATATAAAGAAAAACCTGTACTGCGCGGTGACTTATACTACGCTGACTTATCACCGGTGATCGGTTCTGAACAGGGCGGCCTGCGTCCCGTACTGATCGTACAGAACAATACAGGAAACCGTCACAGCCCCACCGTAATCGTCGCAGCCATTACCAGCAGGACAACCAAAGCCAAGCTCCCTACCCACGTACCGGTCACCAGAGAGGAAAGCGGTTTAAAATGCGATTCCACCATCCTTCTCGAACAGGTAAGAACCATCGACCGCTGCCGCTTAAAAGAATACATAGGACAGCTCTCACCCGGGCAGATGGAACTGGCAGACACCGCCCTTCTTACCAGCTTCGGGCTAAAAAGAGAGACCGCTGTCCGTGACCGCACTCCTGTGACGGTCCGGACAGCGGTCCCATCCCGCATGTATTCCATGCAGTCGTGATCACTTACTGGTCAGACTCTTTGCTGCACATGGCCAGCCTGTGCTGGTACTTTTCTTTCGTAGCCAGGCCTCCCCGGATATGACGCTCGGATTTGTTGATGTCGAGAATCACTCTGGCCCGGGCCGCCAGGGAAGGATTGATGTGCTCTAAACGGTCTGTTACATCCTTATGTACCGTAGATTTGGAGATACCAAATTTTTTCGCCGTCTGCCTTACCGTTGCATGATAGTCTATGATGTAGTTGGCTATGGCAACTGCACGCTCTTCAATATATTCCTTCAAGAAAATCCCCCTGCTTAGGACGTTTTTACAATCTTATGCAGGGGGAATATTGATTATGCCATGCCGTCTTTCTTTATTCAGAATTAGCCTCTGGGCCTTTGATTCATCACTCTGTAATTGACATTCCTTCGCCCTGCGGTTAGACTGTAACGGAGAAACCTTATTGTAAAACGGAGCTTACTTCACACGTCAACACGTCCTGAGAGGAGGCAGCATGATGAATCAACCATATAATATTTTTATTGAAGGAATACCGGGAAGCGGCAAATCGACCCTGTTAGATGCCCTGGCACGCCACTTTACCGATTACCGCGTATTTCGGGAGGGCGATATCTCCCCAGTCGAACTGGCCTGGTGCGCGTACATGACGGAAACGGAATACAGGCAGGCGCTTTCCGATCTGGCGGATCTGCGTGATGAGATTGAAAAGAGTACTGTAAAAGAAGGGACACATTTTATAACACCTTATACGAAAATCAAAACCGTGCATTATGATTTTTATGAATATATGGAAAAATTTGAGGTGTACGGCGGAAGAAAAAGCCCTTCGGAATTCAGAGACATCATCCTTCGGAGATTCCGCGCTTTTCATTCCGGCGGCAATTTATTTGAATGCTCCTTTTTCCAGAATATCCTGGAAGAACTGATGCTGTATGCAATGTTCAGTGATCAGCAGATTATGGATTTTTATCAGGAACTGGCGGCGCTGCTGGATTTATCAAACTTTAAGCTGATTCGTTTAGTTTCCCCTGACATCCGGCAATGCATTCAAACCATTAAAGAGGAACGGGTGAATCCGGAGGGCGAGGAAGTCTGGTATCAGCTGATGATCGGCTATTTGAGCCGGTCCCCCTATGGACAGGTACATCAGATCGAGGATTTTGACGGCATGATCAGCCATTTCCGACGCAGAATCAGACTGGAAAACGAAGTTATGACATTACTGCCGGCCGGATGCTGCGATATAGAAAGTAAACATTATGATTTGACGGACTTACTGCGTATTTTCTGATCCGGGACTGCCGGATCAGAAAATACGCAGGGTTCCCCGAGGACTGCCCTGCGCACTGCTCTCCCACAGATTATTATTTCAGAACGAATAACCGGAAAAGCAAGATAGATACCTGTATGGAAGAGTTCCGACCGGCCCCTTCCGAAATGCCTCATAGTTACATTTTATCTTCACCAGCCTCTGTGCTGTCCCTGTTGTAACCATACTCACAATTTACAGGATTCCTTCCCGTAATACAATGGGGTGTGTAGAATTTTGTCGAATCTTTACGAAATTTGTCGAAAGCGTTTTCAATTTTTTTCCGTTCCCTCTGTGCGAAAAGAAATCTCATCCGTTCTCCCGCTGCGTCGCTTTCCGTCTGTTTCAATCCACTCATCCAGGGTAAGCGGAATATAATCCGAAAACATACAGAAACAGTTAATCATCTGACACGGTACGGAAAGCGGCGGGCCGCCGTGGCAGGCCGGCCTCTCGGCGCGCCGGGTCTCCTCCTGATAGCGGTTCACCAGCGCTTCATCAAAGGTATCATGCACATGGCCGTACAGCATGTAGCTTCTGGGTCTCCCCTCCTCATCCCGCCGATACTGGCCGTTGTAACAGATCATGGGGTAATGGCTTAAAATCACCTTTCTCTTATTATCCCGCAGTTCCGCGTAAGGCTTCACCCATTCCAGACGGCTCCGGTCAAACTGTCTGTCCGTCAGATAGGAATCGTGATTCCCCTCAATCAGGCTGATCCGCCCTTTCAGCTGACTCAGAATCCGGTTGGTTTCCTCCCCGGAACCGAGAGATAAATCTCCCAGAACGACCACTTCATCCCTGTCCCGTATTTTGCTGTTCCACTGACGAATCATATGGGCGTTCATTTTAGCAGCATTGGAAAACCCCCGATGATCCATCTGGTAATTCAGGTTTTCATGGTAAAAATGCAGATCGGATATATAATACCGCATAACTCCGCCCTCCTTCCTGTTCCTGCTCATCTAAGTAAATTATACCCGATTCGCTGCCATTTCACAACCCGGACATGGAAGAAAGGAGATGGTCCTGCTGTGTCTTGTCACCACAGCAGGACCATCTCCTCAAACCGCCGGACTTTCTGGAGAAAGTCCTCCCGGCGCAGTTTTCCCCCGGCCATCAGCCAGGAATAATCGTAGTAATTAGGCAGAATTTCCAGTCCCATCATTTCTTTTGCAAACGCGTGGGCCGCAATTTCACTGCACCGCAGGATTCCCGCATTCCGTCTTCGCCCAAACAGCTTTACAAGCTGCACAGGCTCTAAATAGTCGGAGACAAATCCGCAGCTGTAATACGGTATGGTTTTATCATCCTTCATTTCCCCGCTGTGAAACTCCAGATAATGAAAATATTCATGGGACAGGTGGACAGCCAGCGCCTCTTCTTCGCCGATCACATAATCCAGACTGTGTCTCGCCAGTTCCGCAATGGACTGCTGATACATCAAAACCTTTGCGCTTCCATCTTTTCCATATTCACTCTGGGCCCGGAAAGAGACGCCGTAATTTTCCCCGCTGGTCTCCTGATAAATGATCTCGATTCCGGCTTTTTCATACAGCGCAAAAATATCGCCTGTCCCCTTTACGTTCCGGGCAGCTTCCCGTCCGAGGCGCAGGGATTCTTCCACATAATAGCGGTATCTGTCCTCTGGTATTCTTCCATACAAAAGGTCATTGCTAAGTTCAAACATTCCCAGAACCTCATCAGATATCATGTTCAGACCCCTTTCTTTGCTGCACTGGCTATTTAGTCCTGCCGTTAAAAACTACTTGTATGCGACTGCAATCAGCTCCTCGCTGTCCTCCAGCCCCTCGATCTCCACATCCAGGATAGAATTCAACTGCTCTGCGCTCTGCATCCCTGTCAAATCCAACATTTTTTCCCGATAGAAAATAAACACTTTCGGAATTGTCGCGTTAGCATCAGAGAATGTCGTGTTGGCATCCAGAAATTCTGCGAACTGATCACCTTTTCTGGATTTGGCAAATTTTAAATACTCCGCTTTGTCCTTCTTAAGCCTTACCACGCCTTCCCGGTCAATGACACAGAGCCGGCGGCTCTTCTGGCTGAATAAACCCAGGAATTTTTTCTTTAACACAGACTCATAGACGTTCCATCGACCTGAGGAAGCCACACAGTTCGTGTCTTCCGGCGATGTTCCCAGCGCTTCCGCCGAAATTCCCTTAAGCTGCTCCGGATTGAGATTCACAGCTGCCAAATCCTTCTGCCTCAGTTCTGTAGCCCCTGTGGCAATCGCTCTTAGAATATTCTTCTGCGCGTCCACTTCAATGGTTACATCCACAGTCTCCTCATTTGCACCGGATTTCACGATCTTCTCGATAATATCGCGGCGCATTTTCTTAATATCATCATCCGTAGGATTGGCAATCGTCCTCTCCATCTGCTCCCGGACCATAGCCAGAGCCACGCCGATCGTTGAGATGTAGGGCGCATTCTTTGCTATCTTCCATTTTACGTTCATGCGTTCCGCCAGAGCATGGACGATTACCGCGCCGGAACCGCCGCCGCCCACCAGGGTGACAAACTTTGTATCCAGTTCATACTCGTCGATCAATTCCTCTACAACCATCTCCAGTTTATCCATAGCCAGATTCATCGTCTGCCTGGCCGCCTCTTCCCCTGTACATCCCAGATACGATCCCAAAGCGTCCCAGGCGGCTTTCGTCGTCTGAGCATTGCCCCTGGCGTAATCCCCTTCCGGAATGTAGCCCAACAGGTTTGCGGCCCCGGCAAGTGTCAGGGAATACTCCCTGCCAGCCGGGTTCTTTACCAGCACATACTCTTTCGGGTCGTCCTTTCTGGGGCTGGCAAACAGCACCTCTGAGCCGTCCAGTTCCCCTTCCTCCTGGAAGCATTCATACTCTTTTCCTGCAATATGAGCGGAACGCGGACCGATGTCCGCCACTTTTCCTCCGCTTACCCGCACCATGGAGCCGCCCGCCACGCCCAGCGTCCGGACATCCAGTGACTGCAGATACGTCTTATGGCCGCCCACCTGGGCATATTTGATCATGACTTTCCCGTTCTTTATAACAGAGATGTCGACGCTGGTTCCGCCGGCCTCGAAAAAGATTCCATCCGAAATCTTTTCATACATCAGCGCACCCGCCACGCCAGCCGCCAGACCGGAAAGCATAGTGAGAATCGGGCGTTTCCGCACCTCATTAATACTCATGACACCGCCGTCGCAACGCATGATCATCAGTCCGGAACGGATCTTCGTGTCGATCACCGCCTGTTCCGTCATATTGGCAGTCTCCATCATCTTCGGAATCAGAGATGCATTGACCACGGCCGTTCTGGTCCTCATCTTCAGGCCGTAAAGCTGGGATATCTCATGGCCGCCTGTACAGTAAAGTCCCTGCTTCTCGGCGTTTGCCTGTACCAGAAGCTCATTTTCAGGGTTATCCACACTGTAGGCCTCGGAGGCAACAACCACCTCTGCACCTGCAGCCTTCACCTCGTTGATGGCAGCCTGAATACTTGAGTCATTTACTGATTTGGAGTCGATAAACGTATGGCTCGTCTTTAAAAATTTCCCCGGAGCCAGTTCAATATCGCCTACATTCGTCTCATTTCTGGCGCCCCGGGCATCCATACCGGTTCCCATGCCGATAATGCCAACATTCGCTACGTCTCCCTCCAGCAGCGCATTGGTAGCCTGGGTCGTTCCGTGGGCGATAAAAACTACCTCCTCCGGGTCTATCCCCAGTTCTTCCATCAGCTGGCTGATAAGCGTTACAACGCCTGCCGCCACGCCTTCCTCATGGGTAGTCGGAATCTTCCTCTTCGCAATCACTTCATACGTATTGCTGTCAATGACGACTGCATCCGTAAAGGTTCCTCCCACATCAATTCCTATCCTTACTTTCTTACTCATAATGATCTGACTCTCCTCTTCCTCAAAACACCCTGCTGCCGTGCAGGCTTCGCCGGAGGCGAACGCCTGCACGAACCGGGAATTATAATACGATAAAGCTTGCGACGATCAGTCCGGCCAGTGTGGAAACCGCAATCCAGAGAATCGTTTTCTTTAAATAGTCATTGACATCCGTCTTCGTGAAATCGGAAATCCATACGTTATGTGAGTTAGTCGGATCACAGACTGCCTGAACGTTGGAATCAAGTCTCAGAGCAACCATAGCCGCAACCGGGTTCATGCCGCAGGAAGCCAGAAGAGCTACAATACCGGAACCGAGCCCCCACACATTTAACGGCCCGCGGTAGATCGCTAACGGGGACAGAAGACCGAATACAAGAACAAACATAATCGCGCTTGACGGAATGATCGCCTTGATCACAGGCTCTAAGACAGCCGCAACCTCGGGAGCCATCACTGCTTTTAATACCATGCCGATACCGATCATCAGACCGCAGGCACCTGCCGTATCCTGAATACCTTCTACAAACGAGCTGGATACTACATGAACCGCGTTCTTTGGAGTTGCAAGAATCAGAGCTGCCACGATCCCGATTAAAATGGCCGGAACCAGCGGAAGTTTGAATGCAAATACCAGTCCAACTGGAATCAACGGGGAAATCAGTGCAATCGAACGGACATTTTTCTCACTTCCCATATCGGAAGCAGGCATTGCCCATGCTTTTCTCTTCTTTCCTCCGGACTTAACCATTACATAAACCATAATAACAGCTACAATCATCAGAGGAGCCGCACAGAGGAACGAATACCGGGTTACCGTCTCCAGCGGAAGTCCCAATGTATCAATATACACGCCCAGCGTTCCAACGGAAAATGTAACGCCGATTCCGTTTCCAAGCAGAAGAACGGTTCCTGCTGCCAGCGGGCTCAAGCCTGCGCTGATCATAATGGGGACAATGATCGTTCCAACCAGAATAAACATTCCCAGACCGTTGGAAGCCGCAAAAATAACAGAAGACACGATTAAAAATGCATACGCAATTGGCAGTGGTTTATCCCCCGCCATCTCGGCCGCTTTCCGGATAATTGTATTAGTAATTCCCACACGGCTCAGTACCTTTCCAAAGAAGCCGCCGAAGAACAGCCCGGCAATTGCCGTGCTCATACGCATGGCGCCTGCTTCCAGAACATCCTTTGCAATGCTGAATTCTCCGCCCATAAACGGAATACCCGCAATCAGCGCAATACCCACAGCCATAATCGGCAGAGCCAGTATGGTCGGCAGCTTTCTCGTCATCATCAAAACTACCATTAAAACAAATAACCCCAGTATTCCAATAACCTGAATTGTCATTAGAAAAATCCTCCTTCATTTTTATCCATTACTTTTTTAATATGAATCAAATAAATTACATTACTTATTTTACCAGATCGAGGTAAGCACCCTGTTCCAGCAACAGTCTTTGCAGATCCCTGATACAGACTCCGGAGACATCTCCATTCCCTTTGGCCGCCAGAGCCGCCGCTACTCCAGCCGCATGCCCCAGCGCCCCGGCTGTTGGCGTCGTCCTGATGGCCGCCTGCGCCTCAAAAGACGCAGAAATACACCGCCCGGCAGTCAGTAAGTTCTTAATCTCAGCGCAGTAAAGTGTTTCATACGGAATGCTGTAGTACGTTCCCTTTTCCGATAAAAAACGGCTGTCCGTTCCCACGCCCTTAGGGTTATGAATATCAATGGGATAAGCAGAATGTGCGATGACGCTGTCAAAGGTTTTCCGCTCCAGAATATCTTCCGCAGTCAGTGTGTATTTCCCGGAAAGCTGTCTGGATCCCCTCACACCTACTCTGGGACCGGTAAATTCAAGTACAGCGTTCCGAAACCCCGGTACATGATTGCGGAGAAAGCTGTCCAGCTGTCTGCACTGGCGTCTTCCCGTCACCTCTGCATCACTTAAACTGGCCGCGTTCACCGCATCATGATCGATGATCCTGGTAGTATTCACAATATACTCCCCCGGACGGTCCGTCTCAAAGCAGAGTACATCCTCCCGTTGGATCTCCAGTTCCCCTCTCTCCCTGGCCTCCCGGAATTCCTCCTGGAAGCCGCAGAATGAAAAACGGCTTACGCTGTCCATCAGCTCCTCATTGCCCTGATGACGGGAGAAATCAGTGATATGTGTTCTGATATGCTCCTTGACGGCATCTGTGTCCACATTTAAATATTTCATATTCATGGTCATGGGCTGCGCCGCGCCGTCGGACTCCCGTCCTTTTGTCATGGATGCTCCTGCAAATGCGGCCACATCGCCGTCGCCGGTTCCGTCTATGTATACCCTGGCCGATATACTGTGAATCCCGTCCTTGTTGCATACAGTAAGAGACTTAATAAGTCCCTCCCCGCACTCCGCGGCTCCGATAAACGTGTGGAACAGAACCGTGCAGCCCGCTTCCGCCGTCATCTCATCAAGCACCACCTTAAGGCCCTCCGAGTTAAACGGTGTCAAATAGCTGATATACTGCATGGTGTCATAAATGTGGCCCGTAGAATATCCGGCAGTTTTCATCCGCTCTACAATCTCCTCCATGATACCACGGATCACCTGCTTTTCGCCTGCATGAAACGTCATCATGGGGCCAACTCCACATCCGGTCAGCGCTCCGCCCAGATACGCGCCTTCTTCAATAATCAAAACCTCCGCGCCCAGACGACCGGCCGCTATCGCAGCCACTGTACCGGAAACCCCTCCGCCAGCTACAATCACGTCGTACGTTTTCTCATAGCCAAACTCCTTCATACTTTCTCCTTTCCTGTAATCATAACGGCAGCCCTGAAAATGATTTTCATTGCAAATCACTTTTTTCATTGATCAGTCGTGATTTTTGTACATATTCATCAGTTTATCGTAGGCATCGCCCTTATTTTTATGATTTTATACTATCACTATTTTCATTTGCTGTCAATATATTTGATTTATATTTTCACTCCAAGTCACTATTTGCAAATATTTTGAAAATATGGTATACTTTAAGAACGAAAAAAGGAGGATTTTATGGTATCGACCGTTATTTCTAAAATCATCTCCATGCAGCCTAACTTCACCGTGAGTGAGAACGCCATCAGCCAGTACGTCATAGGTCATGCAGAACAGATTCTTACTACGACGATCACCGCTCTGGCGGATGAAACCGGCACTTCGGAAGCCAGCATTAACCGCTTCTGTAAAAAGCTGGGATATAAAGGATTCAATGGATTAAAGATTGCATTAGCTCAGGAAAGTTTCTACAACAACATGGTTCAGGAGACGCCCTCCGCCGGCGGGAACTTTATCGCTTCCGTCACCTCCGACTACCGGAGCATGTTAAATAATACGGCGGCACTCCTGGACGAAAGCACGGTATTTAAGGCCGCAGAAATGATAAAAAATGCAAAAAATATAAACTTATACGCTCTGGCCAACACCACATTTGCAGCCAGAGAGTTCCGTTACAAACTGGAGCTGGCGGGTATTCGTGCAAAAGAGTACACTGATCCTTTAAGTATCAGCCTTCAGGTTACCAATACGTCGCCGGGCGACTTATCCATCTTCATTGCACGCAGCATCATGATGAAGGATATCTATCAGGCGGCCAATGCGTCCATCGACCGGGGCGGGAAAAATCTAACCATCACAAGCGTGGATTCTCCCAAGCTGAACGATATCGCGGATTACAAGTTTATCGTATCAGATAAGCTGATCGCCAACAACACCACAGCCCTGTCCGATAATCTGATGTACCTCTATGTGACAGATATTATCTACAGTGCCCTCCTAAAGAGCGATAAGGCGCTGAGACAGAAAAAGCTGAGCAGCGACGCGCTGATTAACAACAGTCTGACGATGGACTCTTATGTATTTGAGTACTAAAAAAGCATTATTAAATCAACAGTCTGATTTTATATGCAAAATGGTTTCCAGAGTAAATTACTCCGGAAACCATTTTTATATTTTATTTCATATTCGGCCTGCTTAAAGCATTTTTCCTGATCTTGTCCATCATACCCCGTGATAAAAGTTCTTCCACTTCCCGCTCCGGTACCGCCCCACAAAGCAGATCACGCGAACCACCCAGTCCAGGATCATGGCGCACCATACGCCGACGGCTCCCAGCCCAAGGCCGACGGCCAGCAGATAACCAACTCCCAGTCTCATGATCACCATGGACAGAATGGAAATGCACATGGGGAATTTGACATCGTTGGCGGCCCGCAGAACATTCGTCAGGGTAAAGGACGCCGGCCACAGGAGGATGGCACAGCCGTCATGAATCAGCACGAGTACTGCCGCCAGTTTCAGGGTTTCCTCAGAAAGGCCGTACAGCTTCATGGTGAGCGGCATGGTGATAATCACCCCCAGACAGCAGAGTCCGCTGATGAGGTACGTAAGCTTCATCATTTTCTTTGTGTAATATTCCGCCTGTTCAAAATCGCCTGCGCCCACACAGCGGCCGATCACGGTAATCATGGCCAGATTCATGGCCTGTCCCGGAAGTACACCCATTCCGTCCAGATTATTGGCGACCGCATTGGCCGCGATCTGCGTCGTGCCAAACAGGGCAATGATGCTGACTACCAGCACGCGCCCCAGCTGGAAAATGCTGTTCTCAATCCCACCCGGAATCCCGATATGAAGGATCTTCCCGATCATACCGCTGTTCCAGTGAAGCCGTCCAAAGCTGACATGAATCTCCAGCCCCGTATTGTGAAGACGGATAACGAGAATGACACACGCCGTTATACGGCTGATCAGAGATGCCAGCGCAGCGCCTGCCACTCCCCAGTGGAATCCGAATATAAACAGAATATCTCCCGCCACATTGATGATATTCATGACAATTGAGGCCTGCATGGAAATCCTCGAATTCCCCATGGACCGGAACAGCGCCGCGCATGAATTATAAATGGCCAGAAACGGATAGGAAAGTGCCGACAGCACCAGATAGATCAGCGCGTTCTTCATCACGTCATCTGCGATCCCGCCGTATAGAAGTCGCAGCAGTCCGTGCCGGAACGCAATCGCCCCTGCCATGATCACAATGGAAATGAGCCCTGTAATCATCATCAGCTGATCCGCCGCCTCGCATGCCCGTTTCCGGTTTTTCTGCCCCAGAAACTGGGAGGACACCACCGCACCGCCGGTCGATACCGCTGCAAACACGTTGATCAGCAGGTTGTTGATCATATCCACCAGGGATACGCCAGACGTGGCCGCCTCCCCCGCGCTGGACACCATCATCGTATCTACCATTCCCACGGTAACCGCCAGAATCTGCTCCACAATGAGCGGAGCGATGAGACGTTTTAAATCGCTGTTTGTAAATAAGTACTGCTTCTGCCCAACCGTTTCCGAAGCGCAGCCCCTGCCCTTTGCAGGCGGCTCTTTCCTGGCCATACTGCCTGTCATACTCTTTTCCCCTGTCTTCCTGATGTAATCGTTCTCTGCCTTTTTATGCAGTTTCTATCTAACAGGCTACTCCTTCCTTGATTTTCCGTCAAGAAGCAATTTGACTAATTTTTACTCCGGTCTCTGGCAGCCCCCTTCCGCCCGGTACTGACTCGGCCACATCCCCGTATTTTTCTTAAATACCTTACTGAAATAGACCGGGTCCGGATAACCGGACATCTCGCCGATCACCGCCACCTCCAGATCCGGCTGGCGTATCAGCAGCTGCTTCGCATAATTGATGCGAAGGCCGGTCAGATACCGGACCGGAGATTCCCCGTGGTATTTCTTGAACAGATGACTTAAGTAATCCGGGGCAAATCCCAGTTTATCCGAGATATCTCCCATAGAGATCTGCTTCTGAAAATTTTCTTTTAAATACTTTTCCACGCAGCCGGCAATCTCCTCCTTTCCCATGGTCTTCAAGTGTTCCGGTACACTGGCCTGAAGCGTATCATTATCACTGTCCAGCTCAATGAGCAGCTTTGTCAGCGCCTGTTCTAACTGCTCCTGCTTAATGGGTTTTAAGAGAAATCCCTTCACCTGGTATTCGATGGCCTCCTGAGCCAGCGTAAATTCGTTGTATCCGCTGATAATCAGGATTTTAATGGACGGAAATGAGGAATGCAGAACGCGTGACAGTTCCAGCCCATTCATAAACGGCATTTTAATGTCGGTGATCACCAGATCCACATGGTTGGTTTTTATAAATTCCAGGGCGCTGTCTCCATCCTCGAATGCGCCTTTTACGCAAAACGGCAGCGGCATGGCATTAATTTTTTTCACCAGATTTTCCAGGATCAGGAGTTCATCCTCCGCCACCACGACGTCATACTGTTTTCTGTCAGCTGTTTCTGTCATTTGTAATACTTCCTCCCATCGTAATGCAGGCTCCTCCCTCCGGATGATTCTCTGCTGTAAGGCTGGCAGACGGACCGTACTGGAGCAGAAGCCGCAGATATACATTTTGAAGTCCCATGCCTCCAATTTTCAGGCGGGTAATGTCTTTGGAATCACGGATGGATTCCAGAGTATGAGCCAGTTCCTGAAGCTCCTCTTCTTTAAATCCCACCCCATTGTCCGTGATCGTGATAAACCATTTCCCCGCATCCCTGTCTAAATACCCCCGTACGGAGATATGCCAGGGAGGCTTTTTCATGAACGCATACTTTAATGAATTTTCAATGATGGGCTGAAGGCTCAGCTTGGGGATTTTTATCTCTCCCATCTGTTCATCCAGGGTAAAATCACAGGTCAGCCGGCCTCTGTAACGGACATTCATACAGGCCAAATACTTCTGCGTATACAAAAACTCATCGCTGACCGGCACGCGGATCTCGCTTCCCGTCGATGTATACCGCAGATAATCACAGAGATTTTCCGTCAGCGTGATAATCTCCTGATTCATGTTCTCCTCCGCCATGACGCTGATGTTGGCCAGATTATTATAGAGAAAGTGCGGCTTCATCATGGACTGGGTGGCGATCTCCTTGGCACGGATCTCATTTTCCTGCGATTTTAACATCTCCATGATCGAGGCATTCATCTTGTTGTACATATCCCGGAAGGAAGTGATCAGAGTCTGTATCTCCTCGTAATGGCTCCGGGGCAGGGAAACCGTATCGATCGTATGGGAAAATACGTCATCCAGCACCAGCGTCTCAAAGGTTTCCGTCAGCTCTCCCACCGGCTGTAAGATTCTCCGGGAAATGGAGAAACAGACAGCCATGGTAAGTGCAATTCCTGCAGCCAGCACAGCCAGAAACAGGAATGTCGGTGCCGCCAGGGACTTTGTTATGACGCTGTCCGGTTCAAAGACGTAGATCTGCCAGCCGGCGGATTTGACGGTCTGATGATACAGCGCGTTTTTCCTTCCGCTCTCATCCCTGACATGAACCGTCCGCCCTGTGGGAATGTCCTGCTTATGGGCCAGCGCCGTGATCTCATGTACCAGTTCTTCCCCCCGGCCGTTGACAGGATAAACCAGTTCCCCGTTCCTGTTCATGATCAGAAGACTGAGAGCGGGATTTGCAGCCGTCAGGCGGTCTATATAATTAAAAAAAGTATCGCTCTTCTGCAGGACCTCCACCGCGCCCTCCATTTCATGGACGTCGTCAAAGTACAGTCTGGTCAGGGAAATGTAATACGGTTCGTAGGGAATCGCCGCGGTCGGTATAAAATGGGAAATTGGCTGGGGCGTACTCATGACCTTGTATCCGTTTTCCGTCAGTACATCGTTATACCAGCTTTTTTCTTTCAGGTCGATCTTCTTGTTGTATGTATAGAAACCGGTGCCTGCCGAAAATCCATTTTTGTGGTAGAGATTAATCTGGGCAACTGTCTGCTGCGGGCCGATCATGGCCGATATGGAATTATAGATGGCCTGCACCTGGGTATAGGTCTGCTGAGTGCCCAGCTGGTCCACCGGAATCTTCCGGATACCGGGCAGGATGTCCTTGGAATAGATGGTATTTAAGGATACCGTGGACATCTTTTCTATCTCCTGTTCCATATTGGAATATGCGGAATCGCAGACGTTCTGAAGATTCAGATATTCGCTGGCTCTCAGATTTCTAGTATAATAGATGTAAAAGGCTGTCAGCATTGCGGTAAAGATCACAAAGATTACCAGAAAATAGTACCGAGGCAGCGATTTCTGCAGGGATGGTGCTTTCCGTTTCATGATTCCTCCAGTCAAAAAAATACAAGGATCAAAACTATTTTGTGCATGTTGTTTTATTTCTAGTTATTGTACTATAGAACATAGTAAAAAGCTACTAAAAAACTTTTGGAGGATTGCTATGAAGAGAAAAATTGCATTACTGTTAACTATGGCACTTGGAGTATCCTGTCTGGCCGGCTGCAATGCCGGCACGGCTGAAAAGAGCGGCGGTCAGAGCTCAGCGGCGGCAGGTGCATCCACTGCTGCAGGCAAAAAAGAAAATGTGACGATTTCCTTTGGAACCCATCAGTCCGGTATCCCGTCCTGCGGTGTTCTTCAGGATCTGGCAGGCCGGTTCGAGGAGGAAACCGGCATCAAAATCGATTTTCAGGTATCTCCTGACGCACAGTGGCGCGACCTTTTAAAAGTAAAGCTGGATTCCGGAGAGGCGCCGGATATCTTCTGCGTCGATGCCGATCCTTTAAGCCTTTATTCCCGTGTCCGCCCGGATGAGACCTGCGTGGATTTAAGCGGCGAGGAATGGGTGGACCGCATGGCGGATTATGCAAAAGAGTGTGTGTCTTACGACGATAAAATCTATGCCATCCGTTTTGCAGAACCAAAACTGAATTTCTATAATTACAACAAAAAGATATTCGCTGATCTGGGACTGGAGATTCCTGTTACCTATGAAGAATTTAAAACAGTCTGCCAGAAGATTCAGGATTCCGGAACCATCCCGATTTATGAAGCAACCCAGAGCGCATGGCATCAGTGCGTGCCGCTCTATGGCAGCGGACCATACTTTGAAAAACTGGAACCAGGCTTATATGATGCGCTGAACAATAACGAAAAAGACATTAAGGATGTGGCCATGATGAAGACCATCCTGGACCAGATGAAGGAATTTGCAGACCTTGGATATTACGGAGAAGATTACTTAAGCAATACCGTAGATGCGGCAAAAGACGAGATCGGAACAGCAAAAGCGGCCATGTACCTTGCGGCTCCCGGCTTTGCCCTGCAGGTGGAAGAAGCCTATCCTGAGATGAAGGATCAGATCGGTATCTTCCTGATGCCTTTCGGTGACAACGACGTACTGGCAAACAACGCCTCCAGCGCCGCTTACTTTATCAATAAAAAGAGTGAAAACGTCGAGTATGCCCTGGAATTTTTCCGTTTCCTTGCAAGACCGGAAAACTTACAGTACAGACAGGACAACAATCCGGAAGAGATGGGACTCTGCTGGCCGGAGATCACGCCATCCTATCCGGATGAATTCAATAAATATATTGATTCTCTGGAAAGAGGCACCATCATGCAGGTAGGCGTCAAATACATCGATCCTCAGTTTATGGATACGGGAAAAGATATTGAAGCCATGTATACAGGCGCCATGACATCAGAACAGGTTATGGAAAGCATATCCAGAAGACGGGATGAGCAGGCAGAGCTGCAGAAAGACCCGGCATGGAACTAAATCGGAGGGCCTATGAAGACAAAAAAATTGTATCCGACCTGGTTTACCCTCGGCGCGCTCATCTTCTATCTCGGACTGTTTTTTCTGCCGGGCATTATGGGCATCGGGTATTCCTTCACGGACTGGAATGCTTACAGCAGCGAAGTAAACTTCGTAGGCTGGAAAAATTATTTAAAAGTTTTTGAAGGCGGCACGAATTACGGAATGTTTATCAAAAATACGTTTCTGTTTACCGCAGTCAGCTCCATCACCAAGACTACACTCGGAATCGCCCTGGCCATCCTGCTCACCAGCAGGATGGTCAAAATGAAAAGCATGCACCGTATGCTGGTGTTTCTGCCCCAGGTCATGTCCTTTCTGATCATTGGCCTGGTGTTCAAGAATATCCTTCATCCCAGCCGCGGCTTCATCAATATTACACTGAAAG
Source organism: Hungatella sp. SL.1.14 (assembly GCF_024460495.1). NCBI lineage: Bacteria > Bacillati > Bacillota > Clostridia > Lachnospirales > Lachnospiraceae > Hungatella > Hungatella sp. SL.1.14. Next base: position 94,746 of record NZ_JANFYJ010000014.1, read on the forward strand.
CTATAGGCCTCGATTTCCTAGCCCAAAACTGGCTGGGCGACTTGGATTTTGCTTTCAAATCAATTTTTTCCGTAGATGCCTGGAAAGGTACGGGATATGTAATGATGGTGGTCATTGCAGGGCTGAATTCCATCTCGGCCACCTATTACGAGGCCGCGGAGTTAGATGGAGCCGGTTTCTGGAGTAAGTTTCGGTATGTGACGCTGCCACTGCTTAAAAATGTCATTATCAGTGTAACGGTGTTAAATATTACCTACGGCTTCCGCGTGTTTGACTTAATCTACAGCCTGACTAACGGCGGCCCCGGCAATTCTACAGGTGTTATCAACACGGCGGTTTACAGCGAATTTTCCAAGGGCAATTATGCCATGGGCACCACGCTTTCCAGCCTTCTCTTTATATTTGTCATGATGATTTCCTATTTCATCTTAAAAGCAGTGGGCAACAAGGAGGTGGAACAATGAAAAAGAGACTCTTTACCGTACTTGCCAATCTGGCGGCATGGATCGCCAGCCTGATTGTCCTGGTACCCATGCTGGTAGTTCTGGTAAATTCCTTTAAATCACAGAAAGAATCCATGGTCATGACGCTGACTCTGCCGGAAAAATTCATGTTTGAGAACTATACCACCGTGATCGAACGCGGAAAACTGCTTTCTTCCTTCTTTAACAGCGCCCTGTATGCTACCTTCAGCGTACTGCTGATCCTGGCAGTTGTCTCCGCGGCCTCCTATGTGCTGTCGCGGAACCGCAGCCGGCTGCACCGGGTAATCTACTACCTCATCGTACTGGGAATTGCCATGCCGGTGAACAACGTGGCTCTCATGAAGATCATGAAGGCCACCGCGTTTATCAACACCCGGTACGGGCTTATCTTCCTCTATGTAGCCATGAATATTCCGCTGGCGCTGTTCCTCATGTTTGGCTTTGTGGAAACGCTTCCGCGGGAAATCGACGAGGCGGCCGTCATCGACGGCGCAGGCCCCATGAGGCTGTTCTCCAGCGTCATCTTACCGCTGATGAAGCCAACCATCGTCACAGTGGGAATCTTAAACTTTATGGCGATCTGGAATGATTTCTCCATGCCGCTGTACTTTATGAACAACTCCGGGAAATGGCCCATGACACTGGCCGTATACAATTTCTTCGGCCAGTTTGAGCAGAGCTGGAACTTAGTAAGCGCAGATATCACGCTGACTGCCCTTCCGGTCCTCATTATCTTCGTGTTCGGCCAGAAATATATTGTAGGCGGCGTCTCAGCAGGAGCCGTCAAAGGATAAAAATAAGTTTCGAAAGGAGTAATCTGTGAAAAAAAACATTCTGTACCTGCATACCCATGACAGCGGCCGTTATTTAGAGCCGTTCGGCGTATCCGTGAAGACGCCGAATCTGATGAAGCTCGCAAAAGAAGGGACGCTGTTCCGTCAGGCCTACTGCGCCGCTCCTACCTGTTCTCCCAGCCGCGTGGGGCTGCTCTCGGGCCAGTCCCCCCACAGTACCAACATGCTTGGGCTGGCTCAGAGGGGCTTCCAGATGGATTGTTACGATACGCATCTTTCCAATTTTCTTCGCAGTCAGGGCTACCATACCTGCCTGTTCGGTGTACAGCACGAAGCGCCGGACGCCGCCATGCTGGGGTATGACTACTGGTTTGACGAGGACTGCCACCACTCGGAGTTTATCCGCAGGGACACCGCGGCCTGTACCCGTGCCGCGGACTATCTGCTGCATTACCAGGAAGAAAAACCGTTTTTTATGTCTGTGGGATTTATCAATACGCACCGGAGATACCCGGAGGCGCCTGCCGATTTCGTCAATCCGGATTACGTGAAGCCGCCGATGACCATACCGGACACGAAGGAAAACAGAAAAGATATGGCAGACTTTATGTATTCTGCCAGGATCGCCGATGATTCGGTCGGCGTTGTGCTGGACGCGCTGAAGCGCTCCGGACGTGAAGATGACACGATCGTTATCTTCACGACCGATCACGGAATTGCATTTCCGTTTATGAAATGCAGCTGTTACGATACGGGAATTGGTGTGACGCTGATCATGAAATTCGCAGGAAACCAGGCGGCCGGAAAAGTCAGCGATTCCCTGATCTCCCAGATCGATGTTTACCCCACACTCTGTGACCTGCTTGAAATCGAGAAACCGGACTATCTGCAGGGACGTTCTTTTGCCGGGCTGTTTGACAATCCGGAGCTGGAGATCAACGAAGAAGTGTTCGCAGAGGTCACCTATCACGCGGCCTATGAACCCATGCGCTGCATCCGCACCAGCCGGTATAAGCTGATCCGGTATTTCGATTATCACAACGGATACGTTCCGGCCAATATTGATGCCTCCCCCAGCAAGGACAGCATGATTGAAGCCGGGCTGTTGAAGCAGGCCCGGGAACGGGAGATGCTGTTCGATCTGGCGCTGGATCCGCTGGAGCGGAACAATCTGGTGAACAGCAGTGATTACAAAGAGGTGTACGACGATCTGCGGCTGCGCCTTGAAAACTGGATGGAGCGAACCGGAGATCCGCTGCTCCGCGTGGGATACCGGGTACCGAAACCGGAAGGCGCATGGGTGAACCGGCTCTGCGACCTGGATCCCGGCTGCACATTAAGCGAGTAGGGTTATCTGCTTCTGGCTTCCGCCGCCCTCTCATTCATGTTGCGGATACCGGCATCAACCGTTTCCTCTCCTATCATGATGGAGTCATGCTCTTCCTCAATGACCTTGCGCACTGCCGCCATTTTCGCATCCACCGGGCGGTCGAACACAAAATTCTTTACCGAAAGAGCCGCCTTTCCGTCTTCCGGAAATCCCTCGATGGAAGCCAGACGGCTCACCACGCCGGCGGTGGTAATAGCGGGAAACACACTGTTATCGGCTAAAATTTCGGCCCCCGCTTCGCTGGTGGCAAACCGCACGAATTCCCATGCCTGATCCGGCACATCTGATTTCGCATTGACGGCGATCGGGGTGACTGAGCCAACCGTGCTCCCCGCCTCGATCCCCGCAGGATGCGGAATTCTCGTGACTCCCCAGTTAAAATCAAAGATCCCCGCTTTCCGGTCCTGAACCAGCGTTGCAATAAACCACGTTCCCATCGGAACCATGGCGCACTGCTGCTGTTCAAAGACACTGGTATAGTGGATGTTGCTAATTTTTAAGCTGGCATAGTTCTGTATAATCCCCTCATCCTGCATCCTGAGCGCCTGCTCGTAATACGGCTTTAAAAAAGCGTAGTCTTCACTCATCAGCGTGTGTTGCCCGTCCTGCACCGCCCAGTTGGAAACCAGGGCCATCCACGTGTGATGGTGGGTTCCGTAGACTGCCGTGCCGTCTTTGACGAAGGTCATCTTCTCCGCCAGCTTCTCATACTCTTCCCAGGTCATATCGTCCGCCGGATACGCCACCCCCGCTGCATCAAAAAGATCTTTATTATAGAACAGCACATACCAGTCCTGGCGGAAGGGGAGCGTATACTGCTTTCCATCCATCTGAAGCTGTTCCGCTGCGCCGTTGTAGATGCTTAAATCCACGCCGTCCCTGGCAATATAGCTGGTCAGGTCGAGAATCTGCCCCTTCTCTCTCATGGAAATCTGCGTATCCGCGTCCTTGATCATAATCACATCCGGGTCAGACTCATTCCCTGCCAGCAGTACAGTCAGCTTACTGTTGTATTCATCCGACCGGATATCGACCAGTTCCACATCGATATCCGGATTTTTCTCCATAAATGCGTCCGCCATGGCCTGAAACTGAGGAGAATTGGCGTTATCCCAGACGGACACCGTTATTTTCACACGCCCCTCCTTCACTCCATCTGCGGCGCTTCTTCCTTCCGCGGCTTTGCCGCTGTCGGACGTCATATCTCTGCCCAAACTGCAGCCCGCGGCTCCTGCGGCTACGATTGCCAACAGAAAAATCGCTGAAGCTATCCTGCTGATTTTCATATTATTCCTCCCCAAAAATTACATGTGTGATTTCCTGTCACTGTAAAGCACTGGACCGTTACAATTTCTTTACCACCAGATTCTCATATTCCTTCGGCGTATACCCTGTTATTTTCTTGAACACCGAGCTGAAGTAATACGGCGTGTCAAATCCCAGCATATCAGAGATTTCATACATCCTGTATTGGTACGATTCGATCAGCTCCCTGGCCTTCTCGATCTTCATTTCCGTCACATAATCAGAGAAATTCTTCCCTGTCTGCTTTTTAAACGTGCTGCTTAAATGCCCCTGGCTGACATTTAACACGGCAGCGGCCTGGCTCAGCGTAATCTTCTCCTGATAATGCGCTCTTACATATTCCAGAGCCAGCTCCACGATTTTATCTTTACGCGCCTCCTGATGATTCTCCAGCACCTTTATCATCTGATCGCGGAAGCCCTCGAGCCAGGTGAGTACAGCGCTTAAATTATCCATGCGGTTTAGCTGTCCCACAATATCCACCGCGTAGGGGAAGTCCTGGTCGCCCCGGTCTTCGATCAGAGAGGTGATAAAATAATAGAGATTATTGCACGCATTCACCGCCTGCCTCCTGGAAGGCCTGCACTCGGAAAACAGCTGGATCATCTGATTCATAATGGAGGAAAATTCTTCGCAGTCATTTTGGCGAATGGCTTCCGTCACGTCCTTTTTCAGGAAATTAATGTTAAAATTGCTGCTGTGGCTGCGATTGTCCTCGCACAGTTCCGAATAGAACACCGCGCCGCCGGTGTTATCGTAAAACGTAAGATTCATGGCGCTCATGGCCTGATACAGCAGATCCTGGATCTCGTCCACGCCTCCTCCCCGCAGGCTCACCGCGATGGAAACAGGCACTTCGAAGTAATCCTTCATAACCTGGCGGAATTTCACACTCATCACGCTGGCTTCCCTCTTAAAGTCATCCATGCCTTCCGTTGACAGTACCAGGACAAATCCGCTCTGCTCCCGCCGCAGAACGCAGCTGTTGTCAAAGAAGCCCTTTACCATGCCGCTGATTATGTCTTCCGCAAACCCCATGACCTTTTTCTGGTCCGCTCTTGTAAATGCCTCGGAAAAGCCCTCAAATCCATAGTTAAAATTGATCAGCATCAGCGCCGGCCGTGGATATCGCTCCCGGATTAAAACGGAAAGCCCGGCATCCGCCTCCACATCCGTGTCATAGATAAGAATCCGCCGGAAATAGTTCTGTATCCGCTCGTCCACAGTCAGCGGCTCTTCTGCCAGATGTGTCATGTGGTAATTCATATTGCACCGCTCTATGGCGCTCTCCAGAGCCTGGACCAGGCTTTCTTCGCTGAGCTCCAGCTTAACCAGATAATCAATCGCCCCCAGATGGAGCGCCTCTTTTGCCAGAGAAAACTCTTCTAAATTCGTAAGAAGAATGAAACTTGCCGCACTGCCGTTTTCCATGGCTGTCTTCATAAAGGTAATCCCATCCATAGCCGGCATTTTGATGTCTGTAATCACGATGTCCGGCCGCAGCGTATCCAAAAGAGCCAGAGCCTGCTGCCCGTTCGATGCCTTTCCCACAATCCGGCACTGATGTTCCTCCCAGTTCAGAAGCGAGGCTATCCCCGCCAGTATTAACGGTTCATCGTCTACAATCATAATCCGGTACATAAGCTCACTCTCCCTTATATCTCCGTTAATATTCCAGAGGAATTCTGACGGTAATCTGTGTATACTCCCCTGCCCGGCTCTCAATAGAAAGTCCGTACTCCTCCCCATAGATCAGCTTCAGCCGTCTGTCCACGTTCGGCATTCCGATACTGCTCATCTGGTCGCCCTTTAACTTTTCTGAATGGTTCAGCAGCTCGGGGATCTTTTCTTCCGGTATCCCGATTCCATCGTCACGCACCTCAATACAGAGACACTTGTCCTGTTCATATGTATGGATCAGGATGGTTCCATTCTTTCCTCCCGGCTCGATCCCGCTGAAAATCGCATTCTCGACCAGCGGCTGCAGCGTCAGCTTCACGATTCGCGCATCGTAGAGCGTCTCCTCTTCGATGTTGATCTCCAGATCAAACATTTCCACATATTTGAGCTTCTCGATGGTTACGTAGTCACGGACAAAATCCAGTTCCTCTCTCAGCGTAACGCGCTCGTCCACCCCTTTCGCCATGTTCTTAAGCAGCTTTGACAGTGCGGTCACCGCCTTCACAATTCCGCTGTTCTTCTGGATCACGGCAATCCATTTAATCGAGTCCAGAGTATTGTAGAGGAAATGCGGGTTAATCTGCGCCTGCAGCATCCGGATTTCCAGACTGCTTTTTTCCTTTTCGTCCTCCAGCCGCTTGTCCATCAGCTGTTCGATCTGGCTGCTCATGGAGTTTACAGCCTTCCCGATGAGTCCGATCTCATCCTCACTTTCCAGGGATTCCTCCTGACCGAAATCCCCCTTTGCAATTCTGCCCACATGGTTAACCAGCCGGTCGATCGGCTTCCTGACTGCATTGGTAAACAGAAACGACATGGAAATCCCAAGGAGTACACAGGAAAGAAAGATCAGGCCGACGGTCTGCATGAGCATCAGGCTGTCATTTTTTAAGACTGCCATATCCATGATTTCAATCACCACTACTCCGCTCTGGGACTCTTTGTTAAAGGATACGAGATACGGCTCGCCGCTTATCCGGTACCGCTCGATTCCACGGTTCTCCTCTCTGCGGAGAATCGAATCAATCAAACGGTCACTCTCCTCTTTTTGCCCCTCCGGCTCCCGCAGCGTGGCAATCCGCTCTCCGCGGTACGTGGTCACAAGCATTGTATTTCCGTTGTCATCCTCCTTCAGCCGGTCGAGATAGAGACGCGGCGACAGGAAGAGAGCGGACCAGTCGCTGTCTTTATACCCGGAGTTTTTGCAGATGATGGGGATCGCCATTCCCACTTCCTTGTAAAAAGGGGAATCCACCAGATCCAGCCGGTAATCGTACATATCTTTCTTCAGTTCCCGGTCAAACCAGGGGGCACTCCGGATTCTTCTCCCGTCGTCCACACTGCTTAAGGCCGTTCCCGCCGATATGTGAACATCGCTGTCGTCAAAAATGGACAGCCTTGTAATGTAATCCCCATATCCCGTAACAGCACAGAAATTGGCGGCCAGCTTTGCATAGTCCAGCCCCTTTCTCTTTTCCTCCACAGTATCCAGCTGCCCCAGGGAACTTAAATCAAACATCTCCCGTTCCGCACAGTTGAGCACCAGATTCACCATCTGATCGTAGACCTCCTGATAGTATCTGGAGATGCTTTCCACATGGTACTCTACGGAATTCTGAGCCAGCTGTATGGCTTTTCTGTTTGCAGTTACATAATTTGTAACACTGAATATGATTCCGATGACGCAAATAATGCAGATGTTATATACCATGATTTTAAATTTTACTGTTTTGTTTTGTAATAACCTCTTCATCATTCTGCTCCATTTTTGTCTGTTCTGTTTTACTTTACAACATCTTCATAGGTAAGTGTTTCCCAGGCTTCCCCTCTTTTCACTTCCATCCTGCTGATTTCATCTGCGATGTACTCCCTGGCTTTTTTCTCCCGAAGCAGGTATTCCACATAATCCCGTTCCGTATCGCAGCTGCCAAACGGCACATATTCCTTTGATTCAACCGCAATCACTGCATTCATTCCATCTGTGTATTCTATAGCCGGCGTAACTGCTCCCGCTTCCAGCCCCTGGATGGCCAGTACCACCCGGTCCAGAAGCTGATTTTCCTTTCCCAGTTCCAGGGTGTCCACGCTCATCTTCTCAACATCCGCCACAATTCCGGTATCCTCAGCCAACAGTTCCGGCAGAGAGTCTGTGATTCCATGATCCGCAACCCACTGCTCTACAGCAGCAGTCTGCCCGTCACCGGCATCTTCAAAGACTGCCAGGCTGAGTTTTGCCTGAAAGTTCTTTTTTTCTTCCTTCTGCTTCACAACGGGATAATATTCTTTCAGCTCTTCTTCCCCGATTGTGATAATGTTCTGTTCCACAAATTCTTCCAGCAGCTGCTCCAGCTGACTCTGACGGTAGGAATAGTACTGGCTGACGGACAGCTCCACCGGCCCGTATAAGACCGTTCCCTCTTCCTTCATCTGCCTGCGCTGCTCATTCTCTTCCTGATACTGTTTTAAAAATGAATCATATCCGATATCATCAATGATTCCGTTTTTCTTTGCCAGGATCTGAATTCCTTTCTGTTGAACAGCTTTCTCATCTGTAAGCTCCCGAACACGGTCCATTGGGGATACGCCGTCTGTCTCCCTCTCCCAGAACCCCGGAACATTTACATCGATCCCGTCTTTCGTTCCATATTCTCTGGCTGTCACGGCAATATTGTCATAAGCCAGAAGGGCATACTCTTCCTTTGATATCTCATAGCTCCCCACTTCCATAAAACAGGAATAGCCTTGCCGGGCACAGCCGGCAAGACATTCCAGAATCAGGAACCATGTTAAAACCAAAAATGCTGTTTTCTTCTTCACGGTTCACCTCATATTAATTTTTCCATACCCCGTCAGGTCCAACATGATATCCATCGGGAGTTACAGTATTCCGATACAACGAGCCACGGGTTCCATCAGAAACCGGATTAAAGTAATACCATTTACCATCAATCAGCTGCCATCCGGTCATCATGACTCCATCTTTATCAAGATAATAAATGTTCTCATCCTGATCTGTGAAGAATCCAGTGATCTGATTTCCATTCTCGTCAAAACGATACCAGTTCATAATACCATTGCATTCCAGATAATACCAGCCATTTTTTGCATACTCTCCATTACCCAAAATACATTTCTTATAGCCAATTCCCTGAACCCAGCTGTTAGTCGTAACTGCCTTACCAGAAGATGAGGAAGATTCTTTGTTCGGCTTCTCTGGGTGATTCGGAGTGTCTGGAGTATCCGGGGTGTCTGGCGTATCTGGCATATCCGGGGTATCTGGAGTATCCGGAGTGTCCGGCGTATCCGGGGTATCTGGCGTATCCGGGGTGTCCGGATCTTCTGCTTTCATAGTAACAGCCGCAGTGACACTGCAGTAAAGCCCTTCCACATGTCCCCTTACCAGGAATGTTCCTTTTCTGCTAAGCAGAGTCGGGCTGACAGCTTCCCACGCAACAGGTTCCTGTTTCTCAGTGCCATCCGCATAATAAATCGTAATTGTGTCCGGAAGATCCAGCGTATTTCCTACTTCGGCTTCTAAATTCACTGCCTCGAGTTCCGTCACATACTGGTTTGATACGAAGAGCTTCGGCGCCTTTTCTGCTCCGGATTCTTTACTTGAAAATTCAAGACCTGAATTAGAACCATTGGCATCATTCTCCGGATTCTCTTCAATATCGAGAATAAATGAAATCTTTCCGTCCTCAATATAATCAATTGCATCGGATACATCGATCGTAATATAGCTTCCCACCTGGTCACGTTTGATTACAACATGTTCTTTAATGAGTTCCGCCTTATACCCGCTGGCCTGCGTAATGGAATCATAAGATGCCGTATTTTCAACCCAGCCCGGGGTATTGGTATAGATATTTAAATAGGTCTCAGTAACCGTTTCTTTCTCATCCATTTTATTAAAATACAGTCTCAGCGTCATTTCCGTTAAGTCTGAAATATTCATGGATTTAAAATCAAACTGCACTACTCCAATACGTTTATATTCCCCTTCATAATTCTTAATCCGAATTACATCTTTATTACCATGATTACCGTCTGACGGGCTTACCTGAATATACGTATCGCCGTTCGTATCAATTACACCATCCATATATTCCAGCGGATCTGCCGGTGTTATCTTTATGGAAGCCGGTATGGTCGTTCCTGCGATATAACCGTTTACCACATATGGATTGCTGCCCTGATATAACTCCCTGCTGACCGTTTCCCATACCACAGGTACCTCCGATGCATTGGCTGCGCGGCTGCGGTTTTCCAGCTTTATGGTATATGGAAGCGCCGGATATTTACCTGCCGGACTCTTCATTTCTGCCGGTTTTACAGCCGCATCAATCATCGTCACATTGGCAGCGGCTTTCTGTTCCAGTCCCTCACAGGTTCCATAAACAGTGAAGGCTCCCGCTTTCTGATATTTTTCTTCCTCCGTCTCTTCCCACGCAACTCTGGCTGTCCCCTTGCTGCCGTCTGTATATCTGACTGTAACAGTTTCAGGAAGTACCGGCATAAATCCCACATAACCGGTTATATCAACCGCCTCAGCCTCAACTACTCCGGCTTCCGTTACGATGATCTTAATGATGCACCCGGCATCAAAGCCGTTTACTTTTCCTTTCACAGTAAATGTTCCAGGTTTTGCATACTGACTCTCATTTACAGGTTCCCATACAACGGGTATCTGTTCCTCTGAACCGTTAATATAGGTTGCGTTCACTGTCTCAGGCAGTATCGGTGCAACACCAGCCCGCGTTGTCACATCCCCTGCGGAAACTGCTGTAATAATAGAATCAGAAACCGTCACATAGGCAATAACCGGAAGTTTTCTTTCTTCAATGTAACCACATACGGTAAACTGGCCTTCTTTCTCATATTTCACGGCCGGAATCTCATCCCATACTACGGCCGCGTCGGCAGTTGTATTGTCACTGTAGGTTACCTTTACCGTCTCCGGCAAGGCCGGTGCTGTTCCAACCGGAACCTTAACAAATATATCTTCCGCTGATTTTACAGTTTCATTGTCAAATACAAGCTGCGGTTTATAATCTGTTTCTCTGGAATGAATATTGGTGTAATTCTTCGATCCTACTTTTACGCCTTCAAAGACAATGGAAAGCCTCTTTTCCCCTGAGTTCAGTAAGGTTTCCACATAATCCGTGATATCCAGCTCCTTCCAGGTCCCACCGTCCGAGATACTGGATGAAAAATCAAGGATTTTTTCGCCCTTGTCAGGCATACTGCTCCATGTTACACTCTCTTCTTCCCACTCGTCACCAATCCGAGATATGGTAAACGGAACGTTATCTGCTTCTGTGCTGTCTATATGGAATTTCAACAGAATTCTTTTATAGCTTATCGGAACGGAAGACAGATCAAAGGACATCAGCACATTTCTGATATAACCGCTGCCATCCAGCTTCACAGTCATCGATTCTTCCGTTCCGCTGTGGGTACCGTCATCACGTACCCTGGCATCCTTATCTGCTATGACAGACGCAGAATCCTTTTCGTATACATGAACGATACACTCTGCCTTTGCTTCCGGATTACTCAGGCTGACAGCCGTAATCACAGTTTCTCCCTTCATCCGGGCTGTAACCTTACCTGCCGCTGATACGCTTACTACCTCCGGGTCCTGAGCCAACCATGCAATACTGTCATCAAGGATATCTTCCGGCAGTACAGAGGCCTTTAACTGGACACTGTCTTCTACCGTCATATAAAGTTCTGTCTTATCTAAAATTACTTTCTCTGCTTTTTCTGTATCTTCTTCCACAGGGCCCGGATCGTTATTAAACTCATGGGCGCCGATATCTGGTAAATCAGCGATCGCATTGCCAAAGATATCCTCTTTTGCATTCGATTCCGGAATTGCCACGCCTGCGTCCACCGCCGGCGAGTTCTCCTGCAGTTTAAAGATCTCCATACGTTTTCTGAGACCGGCAATAAATTCTTCTCCCTGTCCCATATTCTCGTAAGTGAGGCCATACTCTTCACTGCTGTATTTTGTACTCATCTGCGGAGAAGACAATCTTGGGTTCACAAACAGATTATCTTCCAGAACTGCCTCTGAAGGACCGTTGACACTTGTGATAGAGGCCGGGTATATAATATTGTTGGTCATCGCTCCCTTCGATACGCTGATGGAGCTGGTACCAAATTTGGGAACACTACCGTGCGCCATAATAATATTGTTTTTAAAGTATCCCACGGACCCAGTCTGGAAAATCGAAGTTGTGATTCCCTTTCCGATATACATGGTATTATTATAGATCTTCGTCTTACCGGTCTGGCAATGGAACAGTTCCTGGCTGGGCTTTCCATCGTTGGCGCTGATATTATAGCGGAAATGATAGGAAGCATTGTCATACATGGTCAGAAGCAGACCGCCCTTATTGTGGTGACTGTAATTATATTCATAGATGATGTCTTTACAGCCAATATCATAGTCAAATGCCTCTCCGTCATTATATCCATATTCACCGCCGAACACTTCATTATAGCGGAATACTGAATCGTCACACTGCCACAGCCATGCGCCTGCGTAATTTGCTGTATCGTAGTTGCAGTGATTCTTCACCACATTATTCTCTACCAGTCCGTTTTCACCGACCTCTGCAAGCACTATGCCGTCGCCGAAAATTTCTTCTATATAGTTTCCACGGAAGGTAATATTGCGGAAAGTTTTTGTATTGCGGAAACCAACGCCCTCCGCGCCTGTACTCTGGCCGCTGGAACGGATTCCTTCTTTTGCTACATTCTTAACATAGTTGTTTTCAATCAGAATTTCATTAAAACCGATATCAGAAGTCATCTCGCCTTCCGGTTTCTGCCCATCGATCCATGCATCGGCACCGATCACGAGAATTCCGCCGGTCATCTTAGAGTTTGCCACTTCGGCCGTCACATCATGCACATAACAGTTCTGCACAGTCACATTAGATACCACCCCAGTCTGTCCTGTGGTAAATACCAGAATTCCCACATGGTTGAAATTGTCATCTGCGCTGTTTGTGACTTCAATCCCGTCGATCACCCAGTTGCTCTGATCACTCAGCAGAACGGCAGGGCTGTATACATGATCTTTTCTGACTTTATACTTTGCATCGTAAGGAACCGACCCATCGCCGTTAATAATCGGATATCCGTCTCCGCCGTACTTTCCGAGTGTGACAGGGGCTCTCTCGCTTCCCTCTCCCTTCGGATACAGGTAACCGTTCCAGATACAGCCGGCCTTTAACAGAATAGAATCTCCGGGAAGAAATGTAGTGCTGTTAACCTTGTCAAGACTCTTCCAGGCATTCTCCTCTGTAAGTCCGTCATTGCTGTCGTTTCCATTTACCGCGTCTACGTAATAGGTCAGACCGGAAATCACTGCAAAATCCTGAGGGCTGTATGTAACGAACCGATGATCCTCATCAAAACCGACCAGTAATTGTATCTGATCTTTATCTGCTGCCTCGACCTCATCAAATGCAACCACAACTTTGCCGTCTTTTGCCTCAGCGGAACGGACGGTTACCGCCTCTTCTTTTTTTCCGTTTATAATTGCGCTTAAAGAAATCCGATCCCGGATATCACCGGACAGTTCTTTCGAAGCCGCTGTAAATTCGAGGGAATCTCTTCCCGTCATGGTAATATCGGATATCATTGCGACATCCTCTTCTTCCAGATACGTGATAACCGGACACCATTTTACACGGTCATTGTTGTACTCTTTATTTCCATTGGCCCGGAAATGGATGGCATCGTCTTTCCTGACCTGTACATAAAATGGCTGGAACTTGACATCTGTCTTATTGTGTTCTGTCGATATCGTCCCTGTATCCGGCCAGATTAATTTTCCATTCTGCTGTATGGACAGTAGGACTCCATCTCTGTCATTCAGGTCTGTTTCCATGAATATGGAGCCGTCATCCTCGGATATTTGAATGAGGCCGTCCGCGGGTGCTTTCCATTCCAGAATCACGTCGTCCCCCTTATTTCCCGGCATCATACCATCATTAAATATTCTCAGATACTTGTCCTTATTATCCAGCCACCGCAGTGTAGCTGCCTCATACTTCTGAAGCTCCGATATTTCCCCGCTGTCCTTGTCTCCATACTTGTAGTACCAGACCGGCCCCTGTGTATCGCTAAAATCATCTGTCAGAGAAAATTCCGTTTTCTCCAGAAGCAGCTTCAGGGCATTGGACATTGTCGCATTTGACTCCGTCGCCCTTTTATCCGGTTCCCGGTCTGAACTGCCGGAATCCGCATTAGATGAAGTGGCCTTTGATGTATGCGTATGGCCGCTTCCCGATCCGGCCGCATTGGAAGATGTGGCCTTTCCCGTCCCGTTTCCTCCGCCGCCATTTACGGCAGCGAAGCTGTAAGAGATACCGCTTCCAAAATTGCCTGCTGCCATAACAAATGACAGATAAAGCGCCAGTCCCCTTTTCCAGCTTTTTTTCATAATGTCTCCTCCATTTTCTGCTGAAAGACCAGCGGCAGGCGCGTTTATCCGCTCCGTGATATCCCTGGTCTTCCCGCATATTTCCTTGTAATTATGATGGTTTCAATATAACATCAAGAATCTGAAAAGCAAATAAAGTTTCATACTGCCTTTTTACAAAATCTTCAGATCGTAACCAGGGATATTTGTAATATTTTCATATTTTTACACTATCTTAAGGTTTTTATCGTTAAATCATCAAATGCCCTTCCAGCCCCTCAAAATCCACGACAACCGTGCGTCCGTCCGTCATCAGGAGTGTAACCGGACCGTATCCGCCGCACTGCTCCTCATCCATAAAGGTGATCTCTCTGACCGGGAACAGTTCGTCCTCCTCCCATTCCCCATCATCGTTCCTGCTTAATACGGCGCTGATCATCACATAGGGCTCATACCCGTACATTTTTTCTCTGCGCAGCTTTCCGTAGGCCAGTATGCTGTTCTCCGCAGCCGGATTTACTCCTCTTCTCTCCTTTGTCTCAACAGATTCCCACGCAGTATAAGCAACCAGTGCCAGCTGGCGGCCGGCCTGTTTTAAGATCACTGCCTGCGCGCCTTCACAGGACCGCCTGATCACCTGAGTTTTCGTTTCATCCTGAAACTCCGGAAAACCGTAGGCCCCCATGGTCAGTGTAAATGGTTTGTTGGGAATACGCATTTTATCCACCCGGATATGGCCGTTTGCCACCGGGAAATCAGCCAGATCAATAGAAGCTCCGCCCTGGAAGTTATGGTGGAAATCAAAGTACTGCTTCCGGTAGAGAACCCCGTTCTTTACGCCGCCGTACATGATGATATTAGGCACCAGCGCCTCCGCAGCTCCGTCATAAAAAAGGCTGTACTGCATCGCTTCCGCACCCTGGCCGTCAAACGTCTCCCATGGATAGTGGCTGTGAAATGCAAGGCGTATGTAATATCTGATATACTCGTCTCCCGGTTTAAAAAGGCCCTTGGCCGTCCGGAACTCGCAGGCTCCGTTTCCTCCCAGCTGTGCCGAGACAATTCCCGGGCCGTCCATGACCGTTTCCTCATACCCTTTTGCCGAACACGGAAGAGAAGGCTCCGCTTCCTGTCTGCCCAGCCGTTCCCAGCATCCATTTTCTTCGACTGCAGACCAGAACGGATGCTCCTCCGGATACGTCAATGCCACAAACGGATTTGCGATCCAGAACGGACTTTCCGCACAGCTGTAATCCTGTACCATAGGGAGAAACTGGCCGTAAAATCCCAGT
This sequence comes from Hungatella sp. SL.1.14, assembly GCF_024460495.1. NCBI lineage: Bacteria > Bacillati > Bacillota > Clostridia > Lachnospirales > Lachnospiraceae > Hungatella > Hungatella sp. SL.1.14. Next base: position 110,135 of record NZ_JANFYJ010000014.1, read on the forward strand.
GACGGCACGCCGTTTACAAATACGTCCTCCCTCGTGATAAACTGCAGAAGCGCTCCGGAATTGATTCTTCTCGCCAGTCCCGGATTGACATTAGTATGATTCAGAAGATATGCGGAGGCGAAGGGGGAGGCGGCGGCATTGCGGTACAGACCGCTTCTCGCCCAGAGCGTCACATGGCCCTCTTTGTCAAACATGGAAAGGAAAGAATCTGTAAGCGCATTGGCGTACTGCTCTATCTTCCCCGCAATCCACGGTTCCTCCGCATATCCATACCACCGGTTCCAGATCGGTCCGTACACCTGGAATGCCCATGGAGTATAATAGTCAAAGCGATGGCCGTCACGATACCAGCCGTCTCCTGCATAGTACGACAGAATCGTCTGCGCATGATCTCTCATTACGCCTTTGTCGATCTCATATCCCTCCTGATGCAGGAATCCCAGAATAAGCATGTTGAAGAGCCTCCAGTTATGCGCCCCCGTCTTCCCATAGGCGAATTCCCGGATATAGGAGGCGATCCGGTCTTTTTCCTCAGCAGTGTACGTATCCCAGACGGCCTTCCTGCACTGATCCAGGCCAATTACGAGTGAGGCGCATTCGCAGGTATGCTGAAAGGTATCCTCTCCTTCCTTTGCCATGGCGAGAAGCTCCTGTAATCCATACAGATAATTGGGATTTCCAGGCGTCACTGCCTCCAGGATCCGTGTTTTATAGTAATCCCTTATCGAAACGCCGCAAACCACAGCTTCCGGACGGTTATACAGCAGCGGCGCCGCAATCAGAAAGCTCCTGGCAAGCCCTTCAAACTGTTCTGCGCTGGCCTTTGTCGGAGAACTGTTTTTATTTGGATAACTCACCTCAAATTCCACTCTCCGGCTTACCGGATGCCCATCCATACGTTCAATCCCGGAAAATATCCCTTCCAGAAGAAATTCACACACCTCCAGCCAGTGTTCCTTCGTCATGCCTGTATACGGGCTCTTCCCATAATCAGGGTTTTTCAATTCAAACTTCATAAATATTACCTCCCAGACAGATACTGCTTGCTTTTTTTATTCCTTATCATATAATAAATATCATGCGTGTTCTTTGCTGATTTTTGTTTTTTTATTGCGTTATGTGATTTATTGAGCAAGGGATGGCTGTTGGAAAATCGCATCGTCTGAGATGCCGGACAGGAGGATGGGTACTTTATGACTTTTTCTACAGAACAGAGAATTAACAATGGTGTGTCTGCTGCATTGCCGCCCGAACACGTTACAGAGGAAAACGGCAGCTGCCGCCGGATTCATTTTCCGGAGACCATACGAAGCCACCATATGCTTTCCACCAGGCCGGTTAATGACGTCTATCACATGCATGATTCCTATGAGCTGCTGCTGTTTTTAGGCGGCTGTACGGACTGTTATATCGAACACCACCGCTACCGGTTAAAACGCGGTGATCTGCTGATTATTAACAGTCAGGAAATTCACCGCGCCGTCGCCAGCGAGGGCACTCCCTATGAGCGGATTGCCACCCATTTTTATCCCGAACTGGTCCGGAATTACTGTACAGAACAGACCGATCTGCTCTCCTGTTTCGAAAAAAGGAAAAATGCGGACAGAAATTTGCTTTCACTGACGCCTAAATCTCTGGAACACTATCTGTATTTAACAGATCATTTACACACAGCCGTGGCTTCTGCCAGCTTCGGTCACGATATCCTGGCCTCCACCTATCTTCTGCAGCTCCTGGTTCTGGCCAACACCTGTTTCTACGAATCCACCTGGATTCCGGAAAATCTCATGCCCCAGCTTTCCAGCCAGATCATGAGGTATATTGATGAGCATCTGACAGAGGATTTATCCATTCAGGCCCTGGCTGATCACCTTTACATGAACCGTTCCCATATGAGCCGTAAATTCAGGGAACAGGCAGGCTGTTCCATACAGGAATACATAATTTTAAAACGGATTTCGCTTGCCAAAACGCTTTTAAAACAGGGAAAAAGTGTCACCGATACCTGTGAGTTGTCCGGTTTTCATGATTATTCCAACTTTATCCGGACGTTTAAAAAATACGCCCAGGTATCGCCCGGACATTATCGGGTGACCAATATGGAAGCCTGAGGAAAGATACAGGAAAGATACGGAAAAGAAACAATAGCACCAGATAAACCGCCTCTGTTTCAGGCGAATTTAGCTGGTGCTATTGTTTCCTTCTGTTCAATTCCTTCGATTCATTTTCTTCGATACTTTTCTTCTACACGTTTTCTTCTATACGTATCCCTTTATTTTTTCCCCTGAACTGTCAAAACTGCTTTTGGGCGCTCCGCACACAGGACACACGGTATTCCAGAATCCACGGAGGACATTCCGGTGACTTTGCGGGACATCAGCGGTTCTCACCCCATCATACCTGCCATTTCTTCCAGAATCCTATCGACTTTTCCCAGCCTGTCCTTCTTCAGTTCAATTCCGCAGTAATCGCAGATCTCGCTCAAAGCCGCAAACACCCAGGGGTTCCTCGCCCGGACTTTTTTCACCCGGCCGGCAGTCATCACATAAGTCACAAAGAAATCCAAAACCATTCCGATCTCATCGTCATCAGGCTTCATCATATCCATCCTCAGTATCATATCCGCCTTCCAGTCCAGGACAACGAGCAGACGCGGGCAGACAGGCCGGTCATACTCTTCATCGCGAATCCCTGTCTTCATATAAGCGATATCAACCGCAAGTTCCTGACTGTTCCGCGGCTTCGCCTTCAGCTCCAGCTTCAAATCCTGATCCTCCAGTTCTATCTCCGGATAGTTCCGTTCATACGGAGGCAGGGGACCTGCAAACATGTTCCACTCTTCAGTCTCTGCATTGTAGACTCTCCAGAGAATTTCACCGTGTTCAAAATCTACGGATATCCGTTTTTCCTTCACTGCACGGGTCGCCATGAACAGCCCTTTAAACGCCTCCGTCAGAACGCTCACTTCCCTCGCATCCGGGGTAAAGGGCATATACCCTTTCGCAAACGAGTAAAAGTACTGCCACTGGCCTTTTCCCCTGAAACCAAGTTCCAGCTTCTTAATCACCTTCCTCTGATCCTCCGGCACCTCTTCCCTGTCGCCGACGTACCATGTAATGCAGGACTGCTCCATCATCGCATACGGAACAGGAAGCCCGTCCTCTCCTCCCGCTCTGGCAACCATGTCAAAATCACAGAATCCTTCCATGCCTTCATACATGCTGATCCCATAGCAGGTTCCCATCATCCCCATGATGCTCATAAATACCGGCTCTTCCTCTCCCTGGAGCGCAATCGCCACCAGATCCTCACTGCCAAAGTAATTCCAGGGCTCCAACGCCTTCAAATTCAGCGTTACCTCATATAATTCCTTCCATTGTTCCAGACTGGCTTCTTTTCTCATAGAGTCTCCTTCACGCTTTGTGTACTTCTCTTTCGTATCATCTCTGTTACCGTCAACCTGATATTTATTATTTTATTATAAATGTCTTTCCAGGAAAAAGCAAAAAAATTCGCATAAATCCTGATAAATAGATTTACGCGAATTTTATATTATTCTTACTATTTCTCAATCCGTCTTCTCCAGCACCTTCACTGCGGAACTCGTCCCCAGACGGTCACATCCGGCATTTAAAAACTCCACAAAATCCTGTCGGCTGTGCATTCCTCCTGCTGCCTTAATTTTTACACCGGGACCGATCTCTTCTTTAAACAGGAGAATATCCTTTAGCACAGCCCCTTCCGTTCCAAATCCGGTGGAAGTCTTGATATAATCAGCTCCCGCTTCGGTCACGATACGGCACATTTCCCGTTTTTCCGCATCCGTTAAATAGCACGTCTCTATAATTACCTTCAGTATCTTTTCCCCAACAGCTTCCCTGATGGCTTTCAGTTCCGAACGCACAAGATCGAAATCTCCATTTTTCACGTCCCCGATATTAATAACCGTATCAATCTCATCCGCACCGTCTTCAATGGCCTGCAGAGTCTCACGCACCTTTATATCTTTTGTATGATATCCCAGCGGGAATCCAATCACCGTACAGATTCTAAAATCTTTTCCATACGTCTCCCTGACCCGTTTTATATAGGATGGAGGGATGCATACGGAGGCAGTCCGGTACGTCACGGCTTCATCACATAATTTCTTTATTTCTTCCCATGAAGCATACGCTTTTAACAGCGTATGATCCACATGTGAATAGATTTCACTATTGTTCATTTCACTATTATTCATTTTACTGATACCTTCCCAATTTTCCATAGATTCTTATTGTTTCACACGTTCACCATTCTGTCTCCCCGCTGTCTTTCTGCAGTAACAGCCTGGTTCCATACTGTTCCCCGTATATCCGGTCCCCGTCAAATCTCAGCACCGGATCCCGTTCCTCATCCGGATATCCCACAGAAATTACAGCGAACGGAATCACGTTTTCCGGAAGACACACGAGCCTGCTCAGTTTCTTCATCCTCTCTTCTCTTGGATAGACGCCCAGCCAGACGGCCCCGAGTCCCAGTTCCACGGCCTGCAGCAGCATATTTTCCGCACATGCACTCATATCCTGAACCCACCAGGGGCTGTCCTTCTTAAGCCTGTTCAAATCAGCCAATAAAAGAATCAGGCAGTCTGCTTCGGCTGCCGGATGGCAGTATGGATTAATCCCTGCAACCTCCTGTTTCATACATGCCTCTCTTATCAGAAGAAACTCCCATGGCTGTTCATTCAGCGCAGACGGAGCCTGCATCGCAGCCTGAAAGATCCGGATCAGCGCCTCTTCCGACACTCTCTCTTTCCGAAAACACCGGCAGGAATACCGCTTTAAGCAGATATTGTCCAATCCATTCTCACTCCTTTACTTCGGCCCGTACCGCTTCACTCAGAAACACATGGTAAAACGGCATTTCCGGGCATACTACCGTAATACGGACCGGCTCATCCCCCTCTGCAACCGGCATAAAATGGGCTTTTCCCGGAGGTACGAGCACCTCCGTACCCGGGCTCACCCGCAGAACCCGGAAACTTTCGTCACAGACAGCGCCATCTCTCGTATCCGCCACAGGAAAAAGGGCTGTCCCCGTAAGAAACACGAATTTTTCATAATCCTCATGGAATTCCAGCTTCTGAAACACAGGATCCCGGTGCCACGTCTTCATCGTCCCTGTCGATATCCGGTTTGTCTGAAAGCAGGCTGGAATCAGGCTTCCCTTCCAGTAAAAGTAATCATCCTGATATACGTTTCCCTCCTCCGGCATCTGTACAATCAGGCCATAGTCATTGTCCGGCCTGATGTCCTCAATCACAACTGTTTTCACGTTTCAGCCTCTCCCCTTTCCCAGTATCCTTCTCCACTCTTATCTCTGTTTTGCATCCCTTTGGTATACCATGCTCCCATCGATAAACTTCGCCTCAATATCCCTGTCGTCCGACATCAGGATTAGCCGCTCCGTCCGCTCATAGCTGCTTCGCTCACAGTAGTCGCTGATCCTGGAATCGTCCATGACCACAGCGTCAAAGCAGTATCCCTCTTCAAAGCTTCCAACCCGCTCCCACAGACCTTCTCCCCCGTGGGTTGCAAGATAAAATGCCTCCGCCAGAGACAGAACATTCTTCTTCGCATGAGGATCGTCCCCGCGCTCCGTAAAAGCCCACCGTGCCTTCGACACATGGATGGCATCGGTAATTGCCCGCAGCAGAGAAAGCGTATTACTGCCGGCCATATCACTTCCAAGTCCCACCCGGATTCCTTCCGCCAGATACCGCTTCACCGGGGCAATCCCGCCGGAGCTGCTGATATTGGACTGCGGGCAGTGTGCGATAATCAGCTTATCGCGCTTCTTCATCAGCTGTATCTCTTCCTCCGGAGAATAGACGCAGTGAGCCATCACCGTTGGAACCGTGTCCCCAAACATATGGTACTCATCGTAGCCTTCTCCATAAAACGAGAGTTCCGGCTTCAGTTCCCGCACCCACTCCATCTCATCCAGGCCCTCAGACAAATGGGACTGGACCGGAATTTTCTTCTCCGCAATCAGATCTCCCAGTCCGCTCATCAGCTCATCCGTACAGGTCGGAATATAGCGGGGCGTAATGATGGGGCGGCATTTCCTGTATTTTTTCTTATCCTCACAGTCAGCAATCCATTGCTTTGTCTCCTCCAGACTCTCCTCTGTGGTCTCCAGCAGTCCGGGAATCGAATTCCGGTCCATATTCACCTTGCCCACATAGGCTGTGATTCCCTTTTCTTCCATCAAATCCATCAGGATCTCCGTACTCTGCCGGTGAATCGTGGCAAACATAACACACCGCGTTGTCGTCGTCTTTAAAAGATCATCAGTCAGCCGCTCATACGCCATCTTCGCGTATTCGCAGTCCTCATACCGTTTCTCATCGGGAAACGCATACTTTTCAAACCACATATCCCAGTCCGGATTCTCCAGATTCATCCCCAGCCCCCGAAACGCATACTGAGGCGCATGCATATGCAGATCACACATGCCCGGGAAAATAATCTTTCCCGTGTAGTCATAGACCTTAATCCCCTTTAACTCATCCGGCAGTTCCTTCCAGATTCCTTTGACCTTCCCGTCCCTGCACACAAGAAAGCTCTCTTCCTCAAAAACAAATCTCTGCGGAGCCGGCGTATAGGCGATTGTTCCCTTTAACGCAAATATCGTATGATTCATCTCAGTCTCCTGCCGCATTTATATAAGTCCGGCTGATTTTTTAAATTCAGCCAAAAGCTGCTGCACCTCTTCCATATGAGGAGCCGACTTCACCGCTCCCGCCTTTGTCGCCGTTAATGCTCCCGCACAGGAGGCAAACAGCACTGCCTCGTCTAAGGGCATCTCAACCGACAGCGCATAGATAAACGCCCCGGCAAACACATCTCCCGCCGTTGTCGTATCCACAACCGTCACCTTCGGCGCCGGAAACGTCCGGATTAAATCAGGCGTGACGAGAACCGATCCCATTTCCCCCAATGTAATCAGCGCATTTTTAACTCCCCTTGCCAGAAACCATTTGCCTGCATCGGCAGCAGACTCATAATCCGTCACTTCAATCCCCGTATAGAGAGTAGCCTCATGCTCGTTGGGCTTGATCCAGGTCAGATAGGGATACAGATCCGGATTGAATTTCGTCACCGGAGACGGATCCAGAAATACGGCCACATTTTTTTCATACGCCTTTTTAATGGCATACTCCGTCATATCCAGATTCGTCTCAAATACAAAGCTCGCCATAAATGCGTCGTCAAACTCCCGGTCTGCCCTGTCGATGTCTTCTTTTGTATAGTGACCGTGCGCACCGGGAAATACCATAATGGCGTTATTTCCGTCCTTGTCAATCATGATCGGCGCCAGCCCCGTCTTCTCACCTTCCACCATCCGGACGTAGTCGAGAGAAAGGCCGTATTCTGCGAATTCTCTGCAGGCCGTCTCCCCGCCCTCATCCCTTCCCAGCTTCTGAATCAAAACCACATTTCCGCCCAGGATAGAGCAGGCACAGGCGTGATTGGACCCCTTGCCGCCGCCTTCTGTAAAATAGTAATTTCCCGTTACCGTCTCACCTTTGTCCGGAATCCTGTCTCCAATCAAAAAATAATCCGTATGATAGCTTCCCAGCGTTATTAACTTCTTTGGCTTCATTTCCGCTCCTTTGTCAAATCATGTCCAGTTTTGTCAGTTCTTCTCTGATGTAGTTTTTCTGTTCCTCTGTCGCCTGTGACATCGGCTGTCTCGGGTATCCCATAGGAAGTCCGATCAGTTCTCCGGCATACCGGTACCCCGAATCCATAGGGGCATGCTTTAAAATCGTCCTCACCTTCTGCACCCTGAACTGAAGAGCTCTCGCCTCCTCGATATCCCCTCTGAAATACGCATCGCACAGTTCCTCGATCAGCTCCGGAAACATAATGGATACCCAGGAAATAATTCCGCAGCCCCCCAGTGCCAGTGTTGCAAAAATTGTTGAATCGCTGCCCGCGATACACTCGAAATGGCGTTCCTTCGGAATCAGCTCCATGACGCTCTGCAGATGAAGAATGTCCTGAACACTGTTTTTATAGCCCCTCACATTGTCATTTTCTTCCACCAGCCTCTTCACCAGACCTGGGGAAAGCACATTATTCGTCTGGGGCGCGTTGTACACGTAGACCGGCAGCGTTGTCCCGCGGATCAGATTCGTATAGTACTCATAAATAGCGTCCTCCTCATACGTAAAGGTGTGAGGCTGGGCAATGCTGACCGCATCCGCGCCTGCCTCCTCAAACGCTCTGATGGCGTACAGCGCATCCTCCGGGCGGTTTAAACAGATATTTCCCATAACCGGAACCTGGCTGTTTACTGTCTTCACAGTTTCCCGAAGCATCTCAATCTGCTCTTCCACACTGGTCACCATGCACTCCGTCAGTCCGCTGACGAAAATCGCGTGAATCTTATGGTCCAGCTGAAACTGCACCTGGGCCTTTAAAAGCTCATAGTCGATGTTTCCCTCTTTGTCCATGGGCGCGATCGGTTCCGTCATCGCACCGTAAAATAAATAATCGTTCATCTTGTTTCCTTTTCTATTCATCCTTTTTATGCTCAGTCAGACAGCATACCGGGAAGCGCGTACTCCCGGTATGCTGCACCTTCCCTATTTTGCAGTTCTTTCCAGAATCTCCGGAACTTCAAATTCTCCGCTTACGATCTGTGCAGTCTTTTCTTCTATTTTCTTAATTACATCTTCCGGAACGGCAGGATCGTACGGTGCCATGCCAATCGCCTCTTCCTTCAGTCCCATCCTCATGATTCCGCCCTTAAAGGTACCATCTGAAACACTCTTCGCCGCCGCTAAATAGGCCTTATCCGCATGATCCAGGGCACTGGACAATACGGTTCCGGGTGCCACTGCACTCTGATCCACAGACGAGCCAATTGCATACACGCCTTTTTCCTGCGCCGCCTGAATCGCTCCCAGTCCAGTCTTATCCGCAACATGGAAGATAACGTCGGCGCCGTTTTCAATCTGTCCCAGAGCCGCTTCTTTTCCTTTTGCAATATCGTCCCAGCTGCCCGCAAATACGTCAAACACCTGAATATCCGGATTTACCTCTTTCGCGCCAAGCTTGTACGCCTCTGCGATTCGGATCATCGGAGGTAAGTCAGAACCAATAATGACTCCGATCTTGCCCGTCTTTGACATGGAGGCCGCCAGCATTCCCGCCAGATATCCCGTCTCGTGCTCGTTTAAGGAGATGGAAGCCACGTTGTCCGCTTCCACAGTTCCCGTATAGACTGCGTATTTTGTATCCGGATAATCCCCCGCAATCTTTGTCACAGACTCGCCGTACTCCATGCTGTGTGCAAAGATTAAGTTATATCCCTTGTTGGAAAAATCTCTCAATGCCGGTTCCGCATCGGGAAGAGACACATTTTCTGAGAAATTAATTTCCGCCCCCATTTCACTTTCAATCGCTTTCATGCCATTGTAGGCAGCCGCGTTCCATCCAGCGTCATTGACCGATCCTGTTACAATAAGAGCCGCTTTAAACTGTCCGTCCCCGGTTTTAGCGCTGTCCCCGGCTTTTTTGTCATCTGTCTTCGCCGCCTCCGTTTTTTCTGCATCTGTCTTTTCTGCTTCCGTACTGCCGGCCTCCGCCTGCGCCGTCGTCGTCGGAGCCGCCGTTGTATCGCCTGCCGGCTGTTTTGCATTTCCGCCTGCGCATCCCCCCAGGAGCGCTGCTGTCAGTGCCGCTGCCATTACCAAACTCAGTTTCCTTCTCATTTCTTCTCCTCCTTGTAGTTAGAAAGACATTTATACTTTCAGCGATTTGCTGATAAGTTTTTTCACAGGTTTTGTTGATTGACTTGTTCCGTCATCCTTCCTTACTGTATGCTTTTCCCAATGCGGCCGGTCCTTTGCTCCTACCCACGACTCCGGCCAGTGCCACCACGGTCAGCACATAGGGAAGCATGACCAGGAACTGATACGGAATCTGGAAGCCAAGAGACTGGAGCCTTAGCTGAAGAGCATCCGCAAATGCAAAAATAACGGAAGCAAACAGAACACCTTTTGGATTCCATTTCCCAAAAATAACGGCTGCGAGAGCGATAAACCCTCTTCCGGCAGATATATTATCCATAAACATATTGAGCTGTCCGATGGTCAGACACGTCCCGGCCAGCCCGGTAAGCAGGCCGCAGATACACACCGCCGAATACCGCACACCGTTCACGCTGACGCCCACCGTATCCACCGCCTTTGGATTCTCGCCCACCGCGCGGATCTTTAATCCGAAGCTGGTTTTATACAGAATGATGGAAGATACCGGTACAAGAATAAATGCTGCATAAACCAGAATATTGTGCTGAAACAGAATCTCACCCAGGAACGGTATGTCTCGCAGCACCGGAATCTCCAGTACTGGCAGGCTTTTTGCCTGAGGTGGGATCGGAAGTACGCCAAACATGACCCGGTAGAAGAAGCTGGTAAGCCCGGCAGCCACCATATTTAAGGCAATGCCGCTGATCATCTGATTAATCTGCAGAGTAACACTTAAAAATGCCGCGATCAGCCCCACTATCAGTCCGGAAGCTGCTCCAAACAGGACGCCTACGGCCGCACTGTCAAAATAGTAAGATCCCAGAAAGGCAAAGAACGCGCTGATCAGCATAATGCCTTCCAGACCAATGTTTAAGATACCCGCACGTTCCGAATACGTTTCTCCCAGTGCCGACAAAAGAATCGGGACCATCATACGGACCGTGGCAGTCAAAAGTCCCACAATAAATGCCATACTTAAGATATTCATTCCGTCACCTCCCTGTTTTCCCTTTTCGATGTGAAAATACGGGGTATCGGAAAGTGTTTCACCTCGCTGATCAGAACAAAGAACACGATCAATCCCTGAATCACACTGATTAACGAGGTGGGAATGGCAGCGCTTCTCTGCATCTCATTAGCCCCAACCGTCATTGCTGCAAAGAAAAATCCCGATACGAATACAGCCAGCGGATTCAGATTGCCAAGCAGAGCCACGACAACCGCCGTAAAACCATAGCCTGGAGAAAATGAATTTAAAAGTCTGTGGTGCAGCCCCGATATCTCCATCATCCCGGCCAACCCAGACAGGCCGCCGCTGATGATCATCGTAGTGATCAGTGTCAGGGGAACGTTGACCCCCGATGCTCTTGCCACGGATAAACTGCTCCCCAGCAGCCTCACCTTATAACCAAACGTGCTTTTTTTTATGACAAAATACATGACGACAATCAGAATCAGGGTAACAATCAGACCCGCGTGAAGCCTGGTCGCCTTCACCAGAATCGGAAGCTGTGCCCCCGCTCCCAGCTCCGCAGTCTGCGGATTAACCCCCGCCGGATCCTTTAAAGGCCCTGTCACAAAATAGCTGACCACCCAGGTTGCAATGTAATTAAACATAATTGTGGTAATAATCTCGTCGACCCCCAGCTTCGCCTTCATCATGCCCGGGATACTTGCCCAGATGCCTCCTGCCAGCACTGCGGCAAGCATGGTAACAGGAAGCAGGATGACCATAGGGAGATTCCCCAGCACAACGCCGATCCACGCGGTGGCCAGTGCCCCCATCATAATCTGCCCTTCCGCACCCACATTAAAAATGCCTGCTTTAAACGACAGTGCCACGCCAAGACCTGCCAGCCACAATGGAGACGCCTTCACCAGCACCTCTGTAAAGTTATAAAAGCTACCAAACGCCCCGGCCAGAAGCGATTTGTACGCTGTGACAGGATTTGCCCCTGCGTACAGAATCAAAACTGCGCCAACCAGCAGTGCCGCCGCAATTGCCGCCACCGGTTTCAGTAACTGCGTCAAAATTTTTCTCTTATCGTTCTGTTTTATCTTCATTTTTCTGTTCTCCATCATTTACCCCGGCAATCATCAGGCCAATCTTCTCCACATCGTATTCCTCACGTTTCATCACTCCCATGATTCTGCCCTGATGCATGACTGCCAGCCTGTCGCTGATCGACAGACATTCCTCCAGTTCCGTGGAAATCATCAGGATTGCAACACCGGAATCCCTTGATTCCAGCAGCTTCCTGTGAACAAACTCCACTGCCGAAATGTCAAGGCCTCTGGTAGGCTGTGCGGCAATCAGGATCTTCGGCTCTCTCGACACTTCTCTGGCCAGCACCACCTTCTGCTGGTTGCCTCCGGAGAGACTTCCCGCCGGCGCGGTGTAACCGGTGGCCTTCACATTGTATTTTTCAATCATTTCACCGGTGTATTGATTAACCTTGTCGTAGTCGATCCATCCGCATCTGCTGAACTTCTTATCACCATGAGTTTCCAGAATCATGTTGTCGGAAAGGCTCATATCCAGCGCCATTCCCTCCTTATGGCGATCCTGGGGGATATGGCCCATACCCTCGCGGATTCTGTCCCGGACGGAAGTCCGGCTCATATCCCGGTCAAAGAACTCCACCTTTCCATCCGTGATCTTACGAAGTCCGGTCACCGCTTCGACTACCTCAGACTGGCCGTTTCCATCCACTCCGGCAACTGCAACGATTTCCCCTTCGTGTACAGTCAGGTTAATATTGTCCAGAAGACGTTTCCCATCCTTTGCCGTCATGGAAAGGCCGCTGATCTTCAGCGCTTCCCTGCCGGGTGCGTATTCCTTTCTCGGAAGGTCGGTGGCAATCGGATGCCCCACCATCAGCTGTGCCAGCTCCTCATTGCTCTTCTCTCTCGCCGGTACGGTCACAATTGTCTTTCCGTTCCTTAAAATCGTAATATTGTGAGCCAGATCTCTGGCCTCCATCAGCTTATGCGTAATAAAGATAACCGTCTTTCCCTGTTCCGACAGTGTCCTGATTACAGTCCCTAAATGTTCCGCTTCCTGCGGGGCAAGCACCGCAGTCGGTTCATCCAGAATCAGGACATTTGCACCACGGTACAGCGCCTTGATAATCTCCACTCTCTGCTGGCTTCCAACCGGAAGGTCACTCACCTTTGCCTTTGGATCCACGTCCAGCCCATACATTTCAGACAATTTCCGGATCTCCTCCGACGCTTCTTCCAGATCCAGAAACGGTTCTCTCCGCGACCGTCTCCCCAGAACCAGATTCTCCACCACGCTCAGTTCCGGTATCAGCATAAAATGCTGGTGAACCATGCCGATGCCGAGATGAATCGCTTCTTTCGGAGAATGAATTGCCACCTGCCTGCCGCCGAAAAAGATCTCCCCTGATGTGGGCTGATACAGGCCGTAAATGATATTCATCAGAGTCGATTTGCCGGCTCCGTTCTCCCCCAGCAGAGCCCGGATCTCTCCCCTGCCCACGCTTAAGTTGATATGATCATTTGCGACTACATTTCCGAACTTTTTGGTTATATTTTGTAATTTTAAAAGCTCCTCCACGTCGTCCTCCCTAATAATGTTATATTTTTTAACATTTTCTGCCTTTTAGATAGTTTTATGATAACTTTTTTTACATTTAAAGTCAATATTCGAAAAAATGTTTGTGAATACTCACATTTTGTTACTGATAAATTGTTAATTTTGACGTTTTTGATAGGATAATTGAGGTTTTTCGGGGAATCCGTTTACTTTTCAAGGCAAAAATGTTAATATCGAATTGAGAAATGTTAGAATTGGTGAAGTTAGATTCGGTAATGTCAGAATTGATAAAGTTGGGATTGATAGAGTTAAAATCGATAGAGTTAGAATTGATAGAGTTAGAGTCAATAGAGTTAGCATTGGTAGAGTTAGATCCGATAGAGTTAGCATTGGTAGAGTTAGAGTCGATAAAGTTAGCATTGATAGAGTTCGATCCGATAGAGTTAGCATTAATAGAGTTAGCATTGATAGAGTTAGCATTGATAGAGTTAGAGCCGATAAAGTTAAATTCAATAGAGTTAAATTCAATAAAGTCATAATGAGTAAAACGAGGGAGATCAATCATGAATAAAAAAGAGACCCGTTTAAATAATTTCATACACTTTTTAAAGATAAAAAACAGCATCACCGTAAAGGAGATGGCCACTCATCTAAATGTATCCGAAATGACTGTTCGCCGAGATATCAAAGAACTGACCGCAGATCATACCATTAATTTTGAAAACGGAAAAATCATGTTTAATCCCCAGAGCAGTCTGTCAGAGGCATCTCCTTCCTACTCTCTGGAATCAGAAAAAGAGAAACGCAACCTGCAGAAAGAGCTGATTGGCAAATTTGCCGCAACTCTGGTGGAACCCAATGACACCGTCATCATTGACAGCGGCTCCACCACCGAACATTTGGCCCATTACATTCCGAGCGGCATGCCTGTGACGGCATTGTGCTATAGTATGAATATACTGAATGAACTGATCACCAAAGAAGATATCAGCCTGATCTTCCCGGGTGGCTTCTACCATCCCAACGCCCAGATGTTTGAATCCCAGCAGGCAATTGATCTGATTAATCAGATTCGTGCCAACAAGGTTTTTCTGTCCGCTGCGGGTATTCACCGGGAGCTTGGGATTACATGTATGCATAACTACGAGATATCTACGATGCAGGCAGTTATAAAATCTTCTGTCACCAAGATCCTGCTGGCCGATTCCAGCAAGTTTGACCAGATCCGGCCAGCGTATTTTGCCTCGCTGGAATGTATTGATATTATTGTGACCGATCATTATCTGGCGGAAGAGTGGCAGGAGTATATCCGGGGGGTGGGGATTGAGTTGTATTTGGTGTAGGGTTGATTAGGTAAAATAAGCGCTTATAAAATTATTTTTAGAGATTTAGAAATGATTGCTTTAGTAAATTATAAAGGAGCTATTACGATTTCAGCAATAAAACGGAGGTCGTAAATATATAAAATCATTTACGGCCTCCGTGACTATATATTATACAAGATACAGATAAATAGACAGTTACTTTTAGAATCCCTTAAAATATCACAAACACTGATCATCTATAAAATATCTAATTATAAGTACTGATTTCATTCAATAATTTTTCAGCTAACTCACTAAGTGAGTAATTCTGCCTGCAACGGTCAAAAATCACCTGCTTTGCTCTTGCTTCTACTTGTAATGGATCATCTATTTTAAAAATTTCGAACGTCTTTTCCGCCTTTTTTCTCATATTTTCAGGAAGACCAGATTTTATTTTAATTATAAATGTTTCTTCGTCAAAATACTTATCTGTATCATCATAATATGGGTGTACTATGTTAAACTGACAGGCATTATAATAATCCGTCTTAACTGCAATTGTATCATAACTTCCTTTTCTTGAAGAACTATTACAATACTGACAGGCTATAACCAAATTTTTATTTATGTATTCGAATTCCGGATGAATTCTTCTTGGCGCAATATGCTCTATCTCAGGTCTGGATGTTTCAAATAATTTTAACCCACAATAAGCACAGCGGTTATTTTGTTGTATCAACAATTGATACCTAATTGTTTTTTTAATATTGTTATTAATTTTATTATTAACTGACCAATCCTCATATCGAGGCGTACCTAATTTTTTAATATATTGCCTTTGGCCTTTGGAATATTTAACTGGATTCGCCGCATTCAACATTATTAATATACTCCTTTGCTTCATCTAAAACGCATTTTAAAGGATCGTTTTCATCTAAAACATATTTATTAAGTTTGCAGTACAATTTTTTAATGTTTAACAGCTCTTCCTTTTTTTGATGACTGATCAAATAGAGAAGCTGTCTTACATCAAAATCAAAATAGTAATTTCTTGTCATTCTAACACCAAAGACATTATATAATATGTTTTCTGCCGACCAGGCATAAGTACTATAATTAATTGTGTTCACTATTTTCTCATTATTCTGACCATTCTCCATAGTAATCAAAGATGAACTTTCTGGATCCAAATCAGACACTAAATAATGAGAATGCGTGGCAATTACAAAATGGCATGAATTATAGTGCTTAAATACATCTTTTAAAAAGCTAATATATTTAATCTGCCAATTTGGATGCAGACTAATCTCAGGTTCGTCGATAAGAACCAGTGAATTTTCTTGTATAGTATTAAAAATATTTGCAAACGAATACAAAATATGCTTTTCTCCAGAACTCGCATCATCAAAAGAATATTTTTCACCCTTTTTATATAAGTACAAACTTAAATTTTTAATTACCTTAAGATTGCACAAATCTCTAATTAATTTATAATCATTTTTAACTTTTAGTATCTCATCTCGAGTATTATCTGTACTAAAAACTACACCAAATTGAATTTTGTTCCCTTCTTGTATATATAGATTATTCTTTCTAATCTCTGATAAATATTCTGCTAATATTTCGTAATCATCTTCTGAAATTCTTTTTACCGCATCACGTCTAAATTCCTCTTGATCTGTTATTTTTTGTCCGCATTTTATTAAATATGTTTTTAAATCATCATGCCAAAAATCGCTCGCAGAAATTTCACATCCTATTGATAATTTAGAATCTAATTCAAGATATTTTGATAAGCGTTCTATAAAGTCCTGCAGTCTTTCATTTGACGCAAGGTTAACTAAACATTCAGCAATTTTATTTCCTATACTGCTTGTCCATGAAGCATTTGACGTTACTCTTACGCCTAAATATTCATAAATGTTATTTTCATTTAAAGCAGTATTTTGTTTAAAATGGAACTTATCATTAAGCATAAATGCAACCGCAAGTACTTTCTTAGGTAAAGCATAGTTTCCCTTATCCAATAACACATCATTTTTATGAATAATTACTGCTCGATTAATTATTTCTATTTCAATTAAATCACCATTTAATATATATTTTAACCCATAATAAGTGTATTTCAGCTGTGATACTGAATTAGTATTTTGAACTGCATTAAAGATGTCTGAAAGTATCATTAAAATAAAACTTTTTCCAGCTCCATTTGCTCCAATAATTAATGTCGTAATAGGCCTTTCACTTTTGCTCTTTAAATCATCTGGAAAAAATCTGATGTTATAATGTTCTGATTCTCTATTTTTCAGCTTAAGACTTATCAATCGAAATCCTACATTTACGCGTTCATCTAGCTTAGATATTTTTCCCTTTTTTCCAAATATATTTAAATTTAATAGCCGCATATGATCGGCAGCAGAAATAAATTCTAAATCAATAGTTTTATTATCATGTATGGTTACTACCACATAATCCCCTTCAACTGCATTATTAGATTTATACCAATCATATATGATTTTTAGATTTCCATTACCTTCAAATTGTTTAGCATATTCCTTCCTGCTTTGTGAACCAGAAGCTTTTAATTCAATGGATTTTCCATTTTCAAGTACGCATAAATAAATATCACCTTTTTTTAAATTATATGCGTAAGCATATTCTGCTGGTATCGCAATATAAGCTTCTTCCTCACGCAATTTTCTTGTATTGGTTTTCCTATGTTTGCCCCAATTTATGTGTGCATCTTTTAACTGAATATAATAGACCCCTGTTATCATGTTATATACCTCATAATAGACGCAAATTGAGTTACTCTCTAAATAGAATGACTCTGCCTCTTTATTCTTTCATAAAAATTTATTTTATATTGATTTAAACAGAAATTTTTGTTATAATATAGTGAACGTATGTTCTATAGTGCTGTTTTAATTTTATTATTTGCTGCGATAATAAAGTATTTTTTTTATTTCTATTGCATTATCGCAGCAAATATGTTATTCTTTATCAAGGTGATGTTATGAATAATATAGGAATATATCTAAAAAATTTACGTAAAAGCTCTAACTTAAGCCAGTCTGACGTTCAAAAAGCTACAAATATAACTAACTCAATATTGAGCAGGATAGAACACGGGCAAACACCAAGCCCCGAAATATTAAAGCAGCTTTCTATCTTATACAATGTAGATTTGATCTCACTATATAAGATGTGTAACTTTCTAGATGACAAAGATCTTTCTAATCATCAGTATATATTTAAAAATGCAGACAAATTAAATCCTGAAGAAAAGGATTGTATTCAGACTACCATTAATCTGCTTATTAAAAAACGAGGTGAAACATAATATGATTTTTAGACTAGGCGAATTATTTTGTGGACCTGGTGGACTTGCCTGGGGCGCCATAAACGCGGAGATTGCAGATCCCAATTTTAAAATCGTTCATCAATGGTCTAATGATTACGATGAAAACACGTGTGAAACATATCGATATAATATCTGTCCAAACCAGCCATCTACTGTATATCATGCAGATATTCGAACTTTTAATCTAACTGGACTTGCTCCTATCGATGCGCTGGCCTTTGGGTTTCCCTGCAACGATTATAGCGTAGTAGGTGAACAAAAAGGCATGAATGGAACATATGGCCCGCTTTATTCCTATGGTATCAAAGTCCTAAAGCAGTACACTCCCATGTGGTTTTTAGCAGAAAATGTAGGTGGTCTCCGTAATGCCAATTCTGGCAAAGCGTTTACAAAAATTCTTAAAGAGATGGGTGACGCTGGATACACCTTAACACCTCACTTATATAAGTTTGAGCAATACGGCATTCCTCAAGCGCGCCATCGTATTATTATTATTGGAATTCGAAATGATCTCAACATTACATTCCGTGTACCATCTCCCAAGCCATATGAAAAGGTAGACAATACATGTAAAACTGCACTTGAAAAAATCCCTATTCCTATTGATGCTATGAATAATGAGCCAACTAAACAGTCCAAAACTGTTATCGAACGGCTTAAATGCATAAAACCTGGCGAAAATGCATTTACTGCCAATATACCTGAGGAACTTCAATTACATGTATCAGGAGCTAAAATTAGTCAAATTTATAAACGGCTGGATCCAAAAAAACCTGCCTATACGGTTACCGGAAGCGGCGGCGGCGGCACTCACATATATCATTGGTTAGAACCTAGAGCATTAACTAATCGTGAACGTGCACGACTGCAGACTTTTCCGGACACTTATAAATTTATTGGTAATAAAGAAAGCGTTCGCAAACAAATAGGTATGGCGGTTCCCTGTCAAGGCGCAAAAATTATATTTGAAGCAGTATTAAACAGCTTTGCCGGTATCCCCTACGAATCTATTGATGCCAATATAAACGAATAATCCATAAGCAAAGTACAAGTCATATGTGCTTTGCTTTTTCTATTAATTTAGCCCAACAATTTCTTGATAAAGTTTCTCCAGACACTGTTCTCTTATTTTTTTCTTTAATTCACATTCCCAAACTGTAATAACCCTCCACCCCTGTGCCTGTAAAAGTTCTTTATTTTTTTTATCTCGTTCAACATTATGATCTATTTTATTTTTCCAATATTCTACATTTGAAGAGGGCCATACAAATCGCGGACAATTGTGATGATGCCAAAAACAACCGTTAACAAAAATTATCACTCTGTATTTAGAGAGTACAATATCTGGACACCCCGGTAAATTTCTAACATTTTTACGATAACGCAGTCCTTTAGAAAACAGGTATTTTCTAACAATTTCTTCTGGTTTTGAATTTGTACTTCTAATATGAGACATATTCTTACTTCGTATTTCTTTTGTATGATTATCTGACATATCTATCCTCCAAATTCCTGCTGCAGCAATTGATAAAATACTATACTAACTATTCCTCAACATCGTAATAAACCATCGATTCCGGTAGTTTTATATTAGGAATCCAAAGCTGTTTTCCGGACCACCCTTTATTTCCTGTTACCTTATACATTGTCAACACAGTCTTATCTGAGTGTGAAGCACCTAAAGACCAGTCATTTGGTGACAACATTGCTCCGGTACCTTTTGTAATATCTCTATTTCTCCGAACAATTAAAATGCCCTGCGCAGTAGGGTTATTTGCCAGTATTGCCAATAAAGCACCATTAAAAGCTGAAATTTTAAAATCTTTATCCGATATTATATGTTTAAAAATTTCAAGCATTAATCGTATATTTACTTGATAAAATAATTCATTATGATCGAAGGGTGCCAATAATTGATCTAATTTTTCAATTGTGTCATTATCTGGATTAAATGGATAGTAATTTCTGCCTCCTGTTATAAGATTTACTTTATCTTTATTTAAAACAGATATCCTAGTTGGGCTTATCCCTTTAGGATAATAGATATTTATTCGTTCGCTTCCATTTTCTATCTGCGATATAATAGAATTATTAGTAGCATTAATATCTGCAAATAATTTATAAAGACATTCATCAATAAAAATCTTCATCATACCGGGATCTCTGTCATATCCAAACATACGGCTATGCTGCCACATAGTATCCGCCTGAGGCTTCTTACTTGTTCTAGTATAATAAATTGTATGCAGGCTTGGGAAAGTGACACCTCTTCCAAGAGTATTTCCTCCAATAATTATGTTAACTCCTTCTGCATAGTCAGAACTGGAAACTTCACTTTTCCCGTTCATAATTAAAACTTTGATCTGATCTTTCTGAAGCAAAGTGACAACCGTTTCATATAACTCCTCAAAAGGCGCTTTTTTTGTCTTTTGAGGAGCTAAAAATGCATATTCTTTTTTTAATTCTTCTTTAAAATCAGTATCTATAAACTTTAAACACCATTTAAGTTCTTTATTAACTTCTTCAGCATATCGATTATGAATATTCTGTCTGACACTCGGGTGAAAAAGACAATTTGATACTTTTCCTCCCATCCTAATAATTTGCCCTGATACTACAAGATGACGAATTATTACAGCTCTAGTTGGATTATCTATATCTTCTAAGTATAAAACTGCATCAGACTTCCGATTAGGAGGGAAGAAATAATTTCCGCCTAAATATTCATTTCCTGGTTCAAAGTAGTAAGTAAAATATGGATGCCAGCCAGAGGCTAATGTTTGAAGTAATATTGCCTGTGGAGTACCAGTAACCTGCAGATACAGACTGCTGGATGCTCCGTCTTTTATTGATTCTAGATAGCGATTAACAGAAGATTTCTTGTCTCGATTAATTAAATTATTAAGAGATGCTGCATCTGCTTCATCATCAATAATAAACAAAGGATTCCCCTTCATAAAGCCAGTAGAATTTAAAATATTAGACCAAAGTTTTAAAATACGAACGTTTTTTTTCAGTACAATAATTACCGGCTGCAGTAAATTGTTATCAAGAAATAATCCGCCGTCATTTTCTCCGCAAATGCAAAATCCATCTAAATCTTCCTTTACCCGCTCTAATGTCTGCTGCTGCAAAACAATATTATCAGTTGTTAGAAGGACAAAAACAGGGAAACCAAGATCCGCTGCTTTACATATAATTCCAAACATTTGTCCAGTCTTTCCCGACTGTACATTTCCAAATAACAGCCCTATTTCATGTCCAGTATATGGAAAACTACGAATATATTTTTCTCCTATATCGTCTGAAGTTTTTAAAATAGATTCCGAAAGTTTAATATTTCCTCTATCGGAAATGGTTTTTAAATATTTTTTAAGATAATTCATATTCAGCTCCTTTATTCAGATGCTTCAAATGAAAAAAACCATACATCTAATTCGTTTCCATACTCGTCAACTGCTCTCTGCGTAGTCTTAGTTAAGACTAATTTATCGCAACCATACGCAGCCAACATTTCCTTTGTTATCATACCTGTTCTTTCTGTATCTATTCCTGTATTATTTATTGGGGTAACCAACCCCGCAGCTGCTAAACGCCCTTTAATCCATCTTCCCATTATAAGTTCATTTCCTACTGCACTGAACTGTTTATTACCATCACTTGTGGTATGAACTTTAAACCAATAACCATCATCAGTTACCACAAAAAAGGGGGTATTCTTTTCTGGATATCCTTCCATTCTTGTAATCTCTTTGCTCACAGTTAATTGTGTTTCAAACCAGTCTCTAGATTTACGCAAATTTCTTGGAGCCGCATAGCAAACATTAAGATTCGACTTAGTGTAATGTTTACCATCATCCATATGCCGTTCTGCACTGGCTGGAACTTTAAGAGGCAGCGTAAAAGAAATATCAGTTTTATGTATTTTATATAGCTCTATTTCCTTTTGTGGTATTTGCTCTACAGATTCAATGCTGTTCAAAGAGGTATTTTCTTCTCTAATTATCGGAACATCTATTTCTTGAATGTTTGCAGAACAAACAGGTGATTTTAACCTTTCAAGTAATAAAGCAAGCTCTCTGCACTCTTCTGCATCTTCAGTTAAAATAGATGATTCATACTGCCTTCTATTATTGGCCTCCAACTTTAAAACACCTAAATTGGCAGAACCTATAACAGCAGAAAATACTTCGTTATTCTTGAAAAAGCAGTAAATTTTCCCATGATACTTAAACGTATTGATCATGCGTACTTCGCCAATATTCTTTTCTTTCCATCTATTATCACATTTTATCGCAGTATGATATGTACCCTCCGGCATACCTTCAACATAGTACATGCCAATATTTAAACAGATATTTGATATTTGATGCATATCAACTAAACTATCTAATTCCTCTAAAGAGGCCTTTGAAACATAACCAACTGCTATTTCTATTTTATCTGCATTTTCTATTTGTCTCTTTATACATTCTTCGATAGTTTCTTGGCCGTTTTCTAATCCCAAAGGCTGTATATTACTATACAAAATTTTCATCTTTAACCTCACCAAACTTTTACTATATTGACAGAAACGAAATTATAGTTTATTTTTTATTATACCACTTTCTTACATTAATTTTAAATACCAAATATCAAAATATTATATAGTATGTATTATTATAAAAATTCCCTTTATAAGCCTTATAATTCAATTATATTTCTCATATTTCTCAAATTATACTTCCCGTTTCCCAGTTTATACACTCTATTTTAACATCCAGCCAAGTTGTCAGCTCTTTTACATTTCTGATATATTGCTTTCCGCATTCACTATTGGACCAATAACTTCTTATTGTTATTTTTACAGTCTTGCTAGTATGGTAATAATCTATTTTAATTTGTTCAAGAATCTGTTGAGCATCTGATTCATTTCCACGCTTTACAGGCTCTAACGAATCTGCCAGGCATAATAAATAAAACAGAGGATTTTTTTCATATGATATTTTTCGATTTTTTTTATATACAAGAGAATTTAATCCAAAATTAATATAAGACCTTTTACTTGACATATCCGAAGCATACCATATATTATGAGAAGCAATACAGTCACTAATATAACGAAAAATTCTAAACTGTTCTATGCAAAAATGCAGATTATTAAATACAAAATTATTAAAATCAACAGGTTTCTGACATTGTTTAAACTTACTACAGTAATTTTTAACCAATCCATAATACAGTTTATCTGCTCCGATTATGCCATGATCAATACAATTAAAATGATATAATCTGTATTGAAAATATTGATTTATTATTTCTTTTGTATAAATTCCAGATTTAACTTTTAACCCATTTGTATATTCTATATCTTTATTAAGCCATAATTGTTTTCTTGTATACTGATTTCCACCATCCATCATTAACATTTCAGTTGTCTCACATGTATCATATCCTGTAATATCATACCCCATAAATTTATAAAAAAGATCTCTGTTAGGTCTAAACAATCCAAACCTTTTAAGTTCGCCATTAGCAGACTTAATATTATTTTCTAAATAGTTTAAGTAATACCTGCACCAGCTATCAAGTTTTATCTCACTAATTTGTTTTACTTCATATTCATAACCATAGTCATGGGCTAAACAAACAATATACCATAAATAAGAAAAATCGTAATTTGCTCCATACTCAGACTTTATTTCAAGCTTCTCTCCAATTGCTCTATATAATAATAATCCTAAAAAGTACACATAGATCGAATGAGTGCTTCGTCTTTTAACCTCTGTATCCCTCCAATCCATTTCAATTGCTATTTCTTTACCTCCTGCCTTAAAAAAATCCTTAATAAAATTAATAGATGCCTGATTATCACCAAATGGATTTTCAAAACTAGCGCTATAGTAATTCCATAAATCCGATCCTTCATTAAAACAGTTCTTACATTCATCCCATAATGTCTGCATATTCTATACTCCTTTACATTTTTATTATTAATCTTTATTTTTACAAATTATCTATTTTCATTCTGCATGCTCTTCATCAGCACCTCTATCTACTAAATGATTTCCAAACATCAAGCACGCTCTAACTTCTCGGTCTTCAATATCATCTTATCCTCATGCCTCCAATAAAAGCACCTCCGGAGCCATTTCTGCAGATTGTATAATTCCTCTTCCGAAATTTTCCTCCTATTCTACCATAATTGAACAAATCGCTCTATCTGTATAATCCACTTATCTCCTCACACAACCCTCACAATCTGCTCATACAACACCGCAAACCTCTTCCCCACATTCCGATTCTCATGATAATGTCCAAACAGCCATTTTCCAAACTCACACCGCCCCATGATCATCTCAAAATACTCTGTCAGTTCATCCTTCTCACATCTGTCGCCGCAGACCTCCTGTTGAATCGAAGAGGCACAGCAATGACTTACAATAATATCTACGTTCCAGCCGCACCGATCCAGACTTCGAAGTCCTTCCTCGAATTCATTTTTATCCGGCATCTCCTCCTTCCACCAGGACAGGTGGTTGATGCGGTACGGTTCCCAGCCGTGATCCAGTTCCTTTTTCTTCCGTTTAAACTCCGGATCATCGAGTTCTAAAATGCCGCCGGAGATGTCATGGCTCCTGGCGCCTCCGAATGTAAAGAAGCGCAGCCCTTCAATTTCAAATATTTGCCCCCGCATCAGATGAATGATATCAGGCGCAATAAACTGCACGTTTCCACCCTTCCACTGTTCCACCGGATAATTCTTCAAAAGATCATAATTTTCGTGGTTCCCATCCACCCACAGGGTTGTAAATGGTTTGTGAGACAGCCACTTTCTCCAGTATTTCTGTTCGCCCGATTCATCCCAGAATCCAAAATCACCGCAGATAATCACAAAATCATCTTTCGTCATTTCCTTCTGCTCAGGAAATATATCCGCACGAAAACGGCAGTAATCGCCATGACAGTCTCCAGTTACATAAATCATCCCCGTTTCCCCCTCCCGTTTCTGCTTTGTATTCTTCCCCTTAGTACTTACCAGTCAGCCTTACGTGATTCCTTCCATTCTGCATCAATCCTATATCAAAAACGCTTCTCCTAACTCCTCTGCCAAAAATAAATTTTAATTAATCCAATCGTATCACACTTGACTCCAACGGTCAATTTCACAGTTCCCGATCCTTTATTGCCTGCTTCATACCGCTGCCTCCATGTTACCAAATCCTTTCAGACAGAAAAAAAAGACACCCCGATCTTTCATACACCGAAAGAATCAGGATGCCTTGAATGCCTTCCTTCAATCAAACACAAACAAATTAACAGATTTGTTCGAACCTAAACCTCATCAATCCTCCCCTCCATATAAGAAATCTGTACCTTCCCATACTCCGCCGCTATCTTAGGCGGATTATCCAGAAACAGACTGTCCGGCACCTCCACAAACTTCGCGGTTCCATCCAGTATCCCCTCAAAACACTTCACAGCATCCTCCAGTGCATCCGCGTACAAAGTCTGTCCAAAGCCCCTGAAATCATGGTGGGCATTATAGAAATGATCATACTGCCCCTTCATAGAGATCAGACGCTCAAGTCCTTCCTTCGCTGTTCGGATCTCATCCCGCGGATCTTTTCCAAAACCTCGGCCCATAAGAAGATTGCAGTTGCATGCATCGCCCAGCAGCAGCGTCTTCGTCAGGTCATCGATAAAGACCATCTCCCCGGCCGTATGACCCGGGCAGTGCCAGGCAGTCACCCTGCGTCCGCCGAGATCAAACACCTGGCCATCGGTCATCTCGTTTAGCTTTGGCATCTTCTCCCACGGGCGAATGTCCGTCTCCACATCATAATCGTAATTCTTATTCTCTCTCCGCCTGATCGTTCCCGCATAATCCTTTCGAAACTCCACACTCGGCGCCGTTGCGCCGGTCCAGTCCATATCGGCTGCATGGATCCACACCTCATCAAAGAATCCGGCTCCGCCTGTATGATCCCCATGATTATGAGTCAGTACCACATCATACGGTTTATCCGTGATTTTCTCTTCAATTATCCACTTCAGGTCCCCAATCCCTGTCCCTGTATCCACAACGAGAGCCCTCTTTTCCCCCACGACAACGAACACACTCACGCAGTCAAACTCGTCAATCTCATAAATTCCGTTCTCTATCTCATAAAATGGAAGCTTCCTGCTCAGCATATAAAACCACCGCCTTTCTCTTAATTCTTTCTCTTATTTCTCTCTCCTGCATCTTTTTCTTATTCCCTTCTCCCCCGCTTTTCTCTCACGCCCTCCTTTCACACCAGCCTTTCACACTCTTTTCTACTGCTCTTTTCTCACATCCTATTCTCACGCTTTCTTCTTATTCTTCGCCTCATAACAGTCAATTGCCACGGCCAGCAGCAGTATTATGCCTTTCACTACACTCTGGAAGTTGGAATTAACACCCATTAACACCAGCCCGTTATCCAGAACTCCGATAATAATAACACCTATCACCGCTCCTGATATCTTGCCTTCGCCGCCTGCAATACTGATTCCGCCCAGGCACGCCGCCGTCATACAGTCAAACGGATAAGAACTTCCTGCACCCGGCTGTGAAGCATTTGTCCTGGCTACCATAATAAGCGCCGCAATACTTGCCGCAAATCCTGCAAATGCATACACCATAACCGTCAGCTTATCCACGTTAATTCCCGCCAGTCTGGCCGCCTCTTTATTCCCGCCCAGCGCGTAGATCATACGGCCCAGATAAGTCTTATTCATCACGATCCAGCCAAACAGGATAAACAACACAAATATGATAACCGGGATCGGAATCGGCCCAATATATCCCTGGCCCAGCATCAGAAACGGCTTCGGCATCCCGGTAATCGGATAACCGCCCGTAATCAGGTAGGCAACGCCCTGCAAAATAAGCATTGTGGAGAGCGTAACAATAATCGGCATGATTTTCAGCTTAATCGCTACAATCCCGTTTACCGTGCCAAACGCAATGCCCGTCAGAATACCAACAAGAGCTGTAACCGGAATCGGCAGGTTCAGCTTAACCAGCAGAAAACCGACAACCATCCCTACAACCGCCATCTGACCGCCGACGGACAGATCCATTCCACCACCGATCATAACCATGGTAACACCGATTACCACAATTCCGAACATGGATACCTGCCGCAGTATATTAATCAGATTGGATGCCGACAGGAAATTGGGGGCCGCCACGGAAAAGAAGGCACAGACCACCACTAAAAAGATGTAGATCCCGTATTTCTTGTATAAATCTATCCAGCTTGTCTTAGTTTTTTCCATTTTCTTCTCCTCCTGAAGCTAAATCCAATATATAATTCTGGTCAAATTCCTCTTTTGAAACCTCACCGGTCTTGCGGCCCTCATAGATCACCACAATCCGGTCGGACATACCGAGCAGTTCCGGCATATCTGAAGACACCATGATAATGGAGTGTCCTGCTTCCGCCAGTTCATTCATCAGCTTATAGATCTCATGCTTGGCTCCCACATCGATTCCCCTCGTCGGCTCGTCGAAAATGATAATCCGGCTGTTTGCCGCCAGCGTTTTCGCGATAACTACCTTCTGCTGATTGCCGCCCGATAAGTTGCCGACCAGCTGATCCAGATTCGGAGTCTTGATTTTAAATTTCTCCTGATATTCCTCCGCGGCCCTGGCTTCCCTCTTCTGATCGACAAACAGGCCATTGGAATACCCTTTTAAATTGTTGGCCACCGTATTCCATTTGATGGACATTCTCAGGAATACACCGTGATTCTTTCTGTCCTCCGGAATATAACCGATTCCGCAACGTATGGCGTCCTGACAGGACCTTATTTTTTCCTCTTTTCCATTGACGAAGATCCGGCCGGCCTCTTTTGCATTTGCTCCGTAGATGACTCTCATCAGCTCCGTTCGCCCGGCGCCCACCAGACCCGCAAAGCCCAGAATTTCTCCCTTATGAAGACTGAAGGAAATATCTGAGTCCCCATTTCCCGTCAAATGCTCCACACGCAGCACTTCCTCCCCGATTTCACACTTCTTCTCGGGGTAACTCTCATTCAGTTCCCGTCCGGCCATCATGGATATCAGCTGCTTCCTGTCGATCTCCGCAATCTCTTTTGTATCCACAAAACAACCGTCCCTCATGACCGTGACGCGGTCTGCAATCTCAAACAGCTCCTCCAGCCTGTGGGATATGTAAATAATGGTGACTCCCCGGCTTTTTAAATCCTTAATAATGCGGAACAGGGTCTCCACTTCACTGACTGTGAGGGGCGCTGTCGGCTCATCCATTATCAGGATCTTTACCTGCTTGCTGACTGCCTTGGCAATCTCTACCAGCTGCTGATGGGCCGGAGACAAATCCTTCACGGGTTTTGAGACATCGATATCTACATTTAACCGCTCA
This sequence comes from Hungatella sp. SL.1.14, assembly GCF_024460495.1. NCBI lineage: Bacteria > Bacillati > Bacillota > Clostridia > Lachnospirales > Lachnospiraceae > Hungatella > Hungatella sp. SL.1.14. Next base: position 138,564 of record NZ_JANFYJ010000014.1, read on the forward strand.
AACAGCTCCCTTGCCCTTTTTTCCCTCTCCTTAATATCTACAAATAATCCCGGCTTCGTCTTTTCACCGAGAAACACGTTTTCTGCCGCGCTGATTCCCGGAACCAGCGTAAATTCCTGATATATAACTTCGATTCCCTGCTCCTTCGCAAGCTTCGGAGTCATGGCGGTGAAGTCTTTTCCGTTCACACAGACAGTGCCCTCATCCGGGGTAATTGCCCCGGACAGAGTCTTGATCAGTGTGGATTTCCCCGCTCCGTTTTCTCCGATCAGCGCATGGACTTCTCCCTCTCTTACTTCCATGGAAAAATGGTTAATCGCAATCACACCAGGATAGGTCTTTACGATGTTTTTAACGCTTAATATTGTATTCTCCGGCATTTGACCATTCCTCTCTTCCTCTGCCACAGTCATCATTTCCCTTTTACAGTTCTCTTTGTAGTCACTTTTTAGTTTCCGCTCCGTTTCTTCCGCCGCTTCCTTCATACGCAGGTTCACTTGGCATCGCTGTTCGCCTCGCACTGCCGCGCCTTAACATTGTTGCATCTTTCGCACTGCCGCGCCTTTCACCTGGCTACACCTTTCAATCGCTGCGCCTTCCACCTTGCCGTACCTTTCGCACTGCAACGCCTTTCACTGTGCCGCACCTTTCACATCGCTGCACCTTTCACATCGTCGCACCTTTCATCTTGCCGCACCTTTCATCTTGCCGCACCTTTCACTTCGCCGCACCTTTCACTTCATGTCTCCTTTTAAAAAGGAGTTCCGTTTCCAGAACTCCTCGATTCTAAAGCAGAAAACAGACATGTCGGCAAAACTGACCCCGCAGCACTGCGGCAGACAGCTCCTACTCCGCCGTGTAAAATTCTGAAACGTTAGAAGAAGAAACCCGCTGTGTTGGAAATTGAATGGGTTCCGGGAATGTCTCACCTGCCAGCAACTTTTCGCTGTATTCGGCCATAATTGTACCCAATTCTTCGAATTTGATAGTTCCATGCATCGGATCGTTCTCAGCAATTCCTTTTAACGCCTGATTTGTTCCATCGCAGGAGAAGATACCGAAGCTGTCCCCGCTCTTGCCTGCCGCCTTTGCAGCCTCTGATGACTCCACCGCCGCTGCGTCGCCATAGGCTGCGATACAGTTGAGTTCCGGATATTTCTGAAGCATGGTCTCCGTTGTCGTGGTACCGGAACCAACTACGTCTTTTCCGATATCAACAACTTCCAGAATCTCCGCATCGGGGGCTGCTTCCTTCAGGCCATCCTGAATTCCGTTGCCGCGGTTCTGCATATCCGTATTCTGGAAAGTGGTATAAACCACTACTTTTCCTTTTCCATCCAGTGTGCTGTTGATCCACTCACCCGCCATGGTTCCAATCTCTTTACCAATCATATACTGGTCCGTATTCAAGCAGACGTCGAATACTTCCGTCTGCACACCGCATTCAATAATCTTTACTCCGGCCTCCTGAGCCTTCCTTAAAGCGTCGTCACACGATTCATCAGATACCATGGCGACGATCACATCACATTTTCCGGTGACCATATTTTCAATGGAAGTAACTGCTGTCGCAGAGTCATTGTCAAAGCTGACCGCCACATAGTCCCAGCCTCTGGCTTCACATTCCTTCTTCAAACCATCGTCAATGTTGATAAAGAACTCGGTCTGAAGTGTCGGTGCCAGAAGTCCGATCTTTGCCTTCTGGACTGCTGCCTCTGAACTGCCTGCCTCTCCGCCGGCTGCTACCGTTCCTTCTGTCTTTGCCGCGGTGGTTGTCTCCGCTTTTCCCTCAACCGGTGAATTCATGGTACAGCCGCTGAGCGCTGCTGTCAAAAGCATGGTTCCGCAAAGTAATGCTGCTAATTGTTTTTTCATTTTTGCTGCCTCCCTGAGTTTTTTGATGTCTTTATGATACCCTGCCGCGGCCAAACTCTCAATGAGGGGATTTTCAGATTTAAGGGGACTATTTTCAGCTGTTTGCAGTCCTCACTGTTAAAAGAATGGAAATGATGATAATCAGACCCTCCAGAATCGTCTCAAAACTGCTCTGGATTCCCAGAATTACGATGATATGCATAAACATGACGGCGCTCAGAGTTCCGATCCATGCGCCGGATACCTTTCCTTTTCCGTTTAAAAAACTGATTCCACCCATACAGGCTGCTGCGATGACCAGATAAAGATAATGGCTGCCGTTTGAGGAACTGCCTGATGAAGTAATAAACAGCAGGATCATCGCCGCAATTCCATAAAATACCGAGGCCGCCATACTGATGATCGTCTGGATGGCCGTATAATTCAGTCCGCTCTCCCTGACAGCGGCCGGATTTTCGCCCAGCATCCGAAGGTATTTCCCATAGTAGGTCCGTTTGAGAAGGAACCACAGGAGAAAACTGGAAACCAGCGCCAGGGCAGACAGGCACAGCCAGAAAGCGTGGCTCGCGTACACATCCTTCCGGTCGAAAATAATCATATGCTCACCGATAAAAAGACCGGACAGATTGCTTACGATAATCTGAAGTGCCAGAGTGATAATTACCGGATTGACCCGCAGACTGGCTGTGAGATATCCTTTCAGCGCGCCGAGTCCCAGATGGAAAGCCAGCACTGCTGCCATCACCGGCACGAGAGGAGTTCCCGCGCGCAGCAAACAGGCACCGATACAGGTCGATGCCGCGATTTCGGCAGCAAAGGACAGATCCAGCACGCCGCTTATCATCTGAATCATAAGGCCAAATACCATAAAAATCATGGTTAGAAGCTGGCGTGTGACAGACCAGTACACATTGCTCGACATACCGGCCGCCCACATGATGAAAAATGCGGCCCATACCACAATATTTAAGAAATTCATCTGTATAAACCGTTGTACCTTCATGCCTGATCCTCCGTCCATACTCTGTCGGAAAAGCCGGAACAGAATGCCGCCTCATTTTCCAGCAGAATCACGGCAGTCCCCCTCTCCGCCATCTCAAGCAGCTGCTTTTTAATCCAGTCCCGCTCCCATAAATCCGCAGCCGTGATGCAGTTATGAACGATTAAGACACGCGGATTAAAGAGCTTCCACCGGTAGAAAACCAGCTTCCACCCATTTTTTCCCAGATCAATGTCATCTAAGGCTTCCCCATCCTTAAACAGAAAGTTATCCTTTAAAATATACGAAGATGCCTTACGGTAAAATCCCAGTCTGTCGCTGATCTTCCGGTAAGAAGGCATCAGGATGTTATCCTCTCTGGTCAGATTTTCCATTACGCCCATGCGGGATACCTCACAGCTCATCATTCCAACCCTGTTTTTGACTAAATCAGCCATCGTATGGGACGGAAGCTTTTTTCCATCGATGATAAACTCAGGGCCGCAGGCGGAAAGCCGCTGACACTGATCCCACAGACTGTCTATGGGTGCGGCTTCACGTGACACCAGCACAATCTCTCCTCTGCAGGCCTCGATGGAAATTGTGCGTTCTCCTGTCTTCAATCCGTTAATACGGACGGAAGGGACGCCTCTCTTCTTTTCCTTCTGGCTCTCATCCACGGCTTTTGTTCCGCGAAGAATGATCTCTGCCGCCAGCGGAAACTGCTCACGATCATATATCTTCTTTGCGATCTTCTTGTGTTTGAAGATAACAAGGCGGTCTGCGGCACAGAAAAACGCCTCCGGATTATTATCTGAGATCAGAATCCCGATCCCTTCTGCCTTAAGCGTTTCAATCAGGGAAATGAGACGCGGCATTTCTTTCTGTGAAAATGCCCCCGACGTGTCGTAAAGTACGATCAGACGACCGCCCTGAGACACACTTCTGATGATTCCAATGATAATCTTATCCGCATTGCTCAAAGTCTCCGGTTCCGCGTCCGGATCCAGTTCTATCTTATATTTTTTAAAATAGTATTCTGTCTGGCTTCGGATTGCCCGCTCATTAATTAAGACCTTTTTCAGGCTGTTTCTTCTGAGAAGAAAGATATTTTCACCAATATTCAAAGTATTCATATACGGAGTACTCCTGCTTATCACAAATACTTTGTTTTTCTCAAGAGTCTTCCTGTCAGCCTGGAGCAGTTCCTTTCCCCTTATCCTTACGCTTCCGGAAATCCGTTTTCCCAGCCCCTGCAAAAATTCCACCAGAACTTCCTTCTGATGCACCGCACTGACGAGGCAGAAGCACTCCGATTCCCGCAGGATCAGGTCCACATCATACAGCCGGTTGCCGCTGTCCATGCCCTGGACAGTCACTTTCTTTAATAACAGCAGTTCTCTCTTCATAACAATGACTTATCCGTCATAATCGGCAGTATGATCTCCACATCTGTGCCGATTCCTTTCGTACTGTATAGATTCAGCCCGTAATCATCTCCGAAAATCAGTTTAATTCTCTGGCTGACATTGGCAAGCGCGATTCCGTTGCCCCGTTCACCCGGAGATTTGCATTCCTTCTCCGTCTCTTTCTTCGAGTTTTTAAGCGAATCCCGCATCTGCTCCAGTTCCTCTCTGCCGATTCCCACACCATCATCCGATACGATGATGATGACATTCTTTTCCGTCATCTCAACCCGGATTGTCACCTTCCCCTTATCCGGTTTCGTCTCCAGCCCGTGGAAAATCGCATTTTCCACGATCGGCTGCAGGGACAGCTTGGGAATCAGGCACGAATACGCCTCCCTATCTTCCGGCGCGGCCAGTATCTCAAACGAGAATTTGTCGTCAAACCGGTAACTCTGAATCAGGAAATAATTTTCGATATTATTGAATTCCTCCCGGAGCGTCACGATATTCTCCTTCTTGCTGATGCTGTAACGGAAAAATGATGCCAGCGCCTTGGCCATTCTGGCAATGCTGTCACAGTCATAGAGAAGCGCCTCGCTCCGGATGCATTCCAGCGTATTATACAAAAAGTGCGGATTGATCTGACTCTGGAGCGCGGAAAGCTTGGCCTGCTTGTCCACCATGCGTACTGAATATTCGTCCTGAAGTTTTACCTCCAGCTCAGACAGCTGGCGTTCCCGCTCAGCTTCCACGTTTTTTATTTTATTTTTTAAATAAAGGCAGTACATCCCCAGCAGCACACAGGCTGCCGATGCCAGTACCGCCGCTGTCACAGCAATCATCATCCCGCTTCTCCATCTCTTAATAATAAAGCTTCCGGTACTCCATAGGCTTGATTCCGACGTTCTTAACAAATTGCTGACTGAAAAATTTTGAATCCTTATAGCCCACGTCCTCCGCCACCTCGTAAACAGGCAGATCCGTATCCCTCAGAAGCTTTTTGGCCTCCTCCATCCGGACCTCTGTCACATAGGCGGTAAATGTCTTTCCCATCTCCTTCTTAAACAGTTCTGAGAAGTAATTCATGTTGAAGCCGCCCCGCTCCGCGATCTCTTCCAGGGAAATCTTCTGGCTGTAATTCTTTTTAATATACTCTGCGGCGTTTAAGACAGGCCTTCGCTCTTTCTCCCGGTTCGCCTCCACACACTCCATGAGGTCGGCGGTTATCTGCTCTGCCACATACTCCGTTAAGGCTGAAACAGAATTGCAGTTTCCCGCACCTTCATTCCAGCGCTCCCTCATTTCGCTGTTTTCCACGGTACGAAGAAACGGATTATGGTCCAGATAGCACTTAAACAGAAGCCCCGCCAGTTGATAATACTCACTGGCAAATGCTCTGCGCTTTCTGGCCTCGTGGAACGCCAGTCCGATCATATACTTCACATCGTCGTATCTTGCGGTTTCCATGGCTCCGGCCAGTTTCTCCTCCAGCTCCCCGCAGATCTCCTCCGCACAGACTGTGGAATCCCGTTCGATGAACCGCTCGTCAATCTGTCTCCCGGCTCCGCCCAGAATCCGACACGCTACGGCTTCCCTGGCCGTCTCCACTGCCACGTGAAGTCTGCCGAACTCCCCGCATTCCGTGCTCAGTCCCATCGTCAGCTCGTAGTGTTCAAATCCGCTTAAATAGTCCATCTGTGACTGAAACAATCTGTCAATCCGCTGTTCCACCTCGTCTCTGCATTCAGCCGTATAATTGAGGACAGCCGTAACGGCAGAATTTTTCTGATAGGTAATGGCGATATCGCGTACACATCCCTGAAACGCCTGCTCTACCAGTGCTCCCGTCTTTTTTAAGATCAGGTTTATCTGCTGCTCATTTTTCTCCACACGGTTGTCGCCGTCCAGTTTACAGCAGATAACCCGAAACAGACCGTCTCCGAAATTCAGGCCGTAATTCTTATTGACCTCCTCCAGATTCATCTCCCCGTCCCCTGATATGGAATTTAAAAACTCTCTGTGAAGGATATAACGGCTGTCGTGAAGTTTTTTCACCATCGTATCCACGCTGCGGCTTTCTTTCTCCCGGTTCGTCTCTGTGTCCGCAATCTTCTTTAAGATCTGGTTTAACTCCACCTCGTCAATCGGCTTCAGCAGATAGTCCTCCACACCATATTTGATAGCCTGCTGGGCGTATTCGAAGTATTTATATCCGCTGATTACAATAAAATGGACACTGCGCCCCTCATCAATTACCTTCTTTATCAATTCCAGGCCGCTTAAAACCGGCATACGGATATCCGTAATCACAATATCCGGGGCACACTCACATATCTTCTCATACGCGGTCATCCCATCCTGAACGAGCCCGGCAAATTCCAGATTCAGCTTATCCCATTCTATTAATTTTTTTACTAAGAAGCCCACCTTATATTCATCGTCTGCAATCAATACCTTAAGCATGTATTTCCTCATCCCCCATATCTTTCATCTGCCAGTTTCTTTCCGTCATTCTCCAGTCCGCTATTCCCCCGCCGATTCCTTCGCCGCCCCGCGCAGAATCTCCAGGAACTCATCCCTGCTGCCAATCACCTCACTGATACTTCCCTCCGTGATAATCTCCTCAGACAGCCCCGCCTTCTTTTCCTGCATCTCCAGGATCTTCTCCTCCAGCGTGTCTTTCATAATGAGCTTGTACACTGTGACCACCTGCTGCTGGCCGATTCTGTGGGCCCGGTCGGTGGCCTGGTTCTGAGCCGCCTGATTCCACCACGGATCGAAGTGGATCACGATACTGGCCGCCGTCAGGTTGAGCCCGGTTCCTCCCGCTTTTAAGGAAATAAGGAATACTGGCGTATCATCTTCATTAAACGCCCGCACCAGTTCACTCCTCTTCTCCTTGGATACAGCCCCTGTCAGTATATAGTATCCGATCCCTTCCTCGTCGAGCCGCTTCCTGATAATATCCAGCATAGACGTAAACTGCGAAAACAGCAGGATCTTATTTCCCGCTTCCACCGCATTTTTCACCAGCTCCACACAGGTGTCCACCTTGGCCGCCCCGCCGTTATAGTTCTCGTAGACCAGCGACGGATCGCAGCACAGCTGGCGTAAATGGGTCAGCTCCGCCAGAATCTGCAGCTTCCCTACCCGGAACTCCTCCTGACTCTGCTTCGCAAGTGAATCCAGCAGCTTCTGCACCCTGGCTTCATAAATCTCCCTCTGCGCGTCCTCCATACGGGAATACACCACCTCTTCCAGCTTATCCGGAAGCTCCCTTAAGACCTCCTTCTTCAACCGCCTCAGGATAAACGGCCGGATCATCCGCCGCAGCCGTTCCGCCGCCACCTCATCCTGTCTTGCTGTCACCGGCTGCTCATACTTCTCCTTAAAATGCTTATAACCGCCTAAGAATCCGGGCATCAGGAAATCGAAAATACTCCACAGCTCACTCAGTGCATTCTCAATGGGTGTTCCGGTCAGGGCGAAACGTCTGGCACCGCTGACCGCCTTCACTGCCTTTGCCGCCTGCGTTCCGTGATTCTTAATATTCTGCGCCTCGTCTATGAAGACAGTATCAAACAGCGTTTCCTGATACGCCTCCACGTCCCGTTTTAATAAATCATAGGATGTAAGCAGAATATCCGCTCTGCTCTCCTTTATCTTTTCCTTTCTGATCCCGGCACTTCCCACAACCGTATCCACTGTCAGTCCGGGGGCAAACCGGTGTATTTCACTCTCCCAGTTATAGACAAGGGATGCAGGACAGATGATGAGGCTCCGCCTGGAAGCTTCCTGTTTCCGGCCATCTCCGGCAATTGCTTTCGCTGTACCTGTCTCTGCCTCACCTACCACCGCGCTGCTTGCCGCCCCACCGCTTATTTCTGCATCGCCTGCTTTCGCACCTCTTATCTCCCCGTCACTTCCCTCCGTCTCCCGCATCTCCTTCACCGCCGCCAGATATGCGATCGCCTGTACCGTCTTCCCCAGCCCCATATCGTCGGCCAGAATTCCGCCGAATCCCATGGCGCCCAGCGTCATGAGCCACCGGAATCCAAACTTCTGGTACGGCCTTAACTCCGCGTTCAGACCGGCAGGAACCTCATAGTCGCTGTCCTCCACATTCTTCATGGACCGCAGAAATGCCTTATAAGAGGAACTGCGCTTTACCTCCAGCATCCCTTCATGCTCCCGGAGAACCTGGTCTAAATAGAAGGACCGGTATTCCGGAACCCGGATATGGCCCGCTTCCAGCTCCCCGGCACTCAGTTCCAGCCCCTCGGCCAGCTCTGCCACCGCTGACAGCCCGTTGTCCTCCAGCTCCAGAAAATCTCCGTTCTTTAAGCGATAATATTTCCGCCGCCTCCGGTAGCTGGACAGCAGTTCCTCCAGTTCTCCCGCCTCTAACCGCTCCGTCTGAAGCGTAATATCCAGCAATCCGCTGTTACGGGCAATCCCCATTGTAATTTTAGGCGCCTTTAAAACTCTCAGCCGTTTTAAAGAATCGGAAATATATACCTCACCGATCTGCTGAAACTGCGCAATTCCAGTGCTGAGCAGACGGTACTGTGCCTCCTCGTCCTCCTCCGGAATGTACAGCAGCTGTTTCTTCTCATCCACACAGTTGAAATACCCGGCCGCCAGCTTAGCCGTATACTGCTCCTTTTCCATATCACGGTATAAATCCTTGACTTCCAGTCCCTCAATCAGATTATAGCGCGCGTCTCCATATTGACTGTAAATAGATGCAGTCAGAGTCCGGTCCACATAATCCAGATACACGAGTATCTCACACGGCTTCGGCAGATAGCGCTCCAGCGAATCCGGCTTTTTAAGGATGGCAAACTCCTCCAGTGACGGCAGTACCGAAGCACAGAGAACCGGCAGATCTTCCTCATTGATATGATATTCCTGCTTCTTATAGGGCTCCATCAGACTGCATATACCACCCATACGCTCTTTAAATTCCTGACTGCACAGGTAGATGGTGTCTCCCTCCAGGACACACAGCCCGCTCTTGCCTGCAAATGCTTCCCCTTTGGGAACTGAAAGGAGGCATCCCCCTCCGCTCCGTTCCGCAATGAAGAAGCCAAGAACCGGATCCTTTTCCACAATCCTGATCCGGGCCAGGTCTGAGAATCTGGATTCCAGAGCGATCACTCCCGGCCCCACTGCCTGCAAAAAGCGCACCATCTTGTCACCGGACAGAACCAGATTCCGTCCGGTGGCCGCTGTGGGCAGATAACTGCGGCGAACCATATACAGTTCCGTAATAAAGTCCTGCTCCTGATTCACACAGTCTTCCAAAAAGTCCGCCAGTCTGCGGCTTTCCTGGGTAAATGCGCTCTTTACATGGTAAAAAGCCAGTTTCTGTCCATAGTATACATACTTTTCTTCCTTTAGAGCATTTACCATTGCGGTAATATCCTTTAATACGTACAGATGGTCTGAACCGATTTTAAACTCAACCGTCCAACCCTCCGCATTGCGGTGCAGGGCAGGAACCAGCCTGATATTTCCATTTAAATTCGGCTGAAAGTAGTGGGCATTTTCCCGCATGGTGCTGGAAAAAATCAGTTTTTTAACCGCGGTATCCGTCGGCGGCTGCCTAATCTTGGAAGCAGCGGCCGACGCGCTGGCCGATGCCCTGCCTGACACGGTACGCGAAGCAGCATCTGCTTTACTCCCTCTTCGTTCCGCTGCTCCGCCAGCCAGAGCATCTGCTGCCTCCTCTTCTGCTTCCTCCTCCTCTGCTTCCCGTTCCATCATCTCCAGCGCAACCGCGACACAATGCTTGCACATCCCGTCATACGATTGGTAGGCCGGGCATTCACAGTAATACTCTGTAAATGTATCACGCTTCAGATCATACGTCATTTCCACCTGGTAGCGGTTGTCATAAGACCCCTCCACCCATGCGCTTGCCTCCAGCCTCCCTTTGCTTTTCTGAAAATCCAGGTCTTCCACCATCCCGCTCCTGTACAGCTGGTTTCCTCTCGTAAAAGACTGGGGACTGGATTCCACTCTAATTGCCTTTATCTGTATCATGCCGTCTCTTTACTCCGTTTCTCTGACTGAACCTGTCTGCCCTGCAATTATCCTAAATCTGTTTTCCCGCCCATATCTGGGTTTCTGACCGTACCAGCCGCCCGGGATCTTTCAGTGCCTCTTCCATCAGAATCAGCGTGTAAGCGTCCTGAAGCCCCTCCGCCAGCGGATAGCACTCCGTCCCTTCCTCAATATAGCGCCTCAGCCCCATCATCAGGACGGCAATAGCAGTCTCATCCTGGGGCAGTACCTTCTTCAGCCCCATATGTACAAATGGATTTACATAAAGTTGTTCCTCTCCCAAATAAATCCGTATAATCCCGCTGCCTGACGCCTCCCGCTCCACACTCATGGTCTGCTCCATCGGCAGAAAACGTCTTCCCGAGGGCTGAATCTCTTCCTTTATCCGCCGCACAATCCAGTCATCCAGTTCTCCCTCCGGCCCCTGAACGTTTAAATGGCGGCTGCGGATATAGGAGTGGTACTGTGCGCTGCTGAAATCATAAAAAGCCGTCTTCCCGCCCTCAAATTCGAACGTTAATCTGCGCCTCGTCTTCTCAGCCCTTCGTCCGTCGGTGACGGCGCCGTCTCTGGAATCCGTTTCCACCAGAGTATACGGATACTCCTTCCCGTAAACCGTCATATTCTGAAGTCCCGTCCCCAGCATACGCCGGATCACGCTGGCTCCATGGTAATCGTGGACGGCAGATAAGTTCATCATAGTCACATCCCCCAGATAGCCGCGTCTGACCACCTCCATGGCTGCTGCAAAGGAGGGATACAGATAGTACTGTTCGGCTACCTGTATCTTAGCCCCCTCCTCCGTTTTCATGCGCCACAGTTCCTTTAAGTCTTCCAGTTTTAAGGCAGCCGGAGTCTCACAGAGCACCGGATATCCCTTTTTAGCCCATCGCTTCGTCTCAGAAAAGATGGAAGCCTTGTTCACCGCAATCACCACAAAGTCCGGCTTCATCGCCTCACAGGCCGCCTCTGACGTGATCGCAGGCACACCGTACTGCCGTCTCATAGCCCCGGCCTTTTCATCCGTCCTGCAGAGCATGGCCTCCATGGTGAATAATTCAGGATATGCGCAGGCAATTCTCCAGTAAAACAGCGATCTCCAGCCGGAACCGACTACGATAAAACGAAACGGCTTTTTTTCCAGTAATGATTGATCCATTGTCATTTTCAAAGAATTCTCCCTTCTGCATTTCCTTTGCAAACATGTTCCAGGAACAGCCGGTCCAGCGTCTCCCAGCTGTCCGTCCTGTCATCCTTCATGGTATCCAGCAGTTTTTTCGAGTGCTCCAGCTGCTCTTCTATAAAACAATTGAGCACTTCAATCCTTGCCCCGGCACCGCTTTCCGGTGTCAGCGCTTTGATTTCCAGAAGCCGTTCCACGGCCTGACGCACCTTGCGATACTCGTCCTTCTGGCTCTGATCCCCAAGCACCGCCTCCATCAGCTCCGAAAAAAGTACCGGCGGCGGACATGCACGCTCCTCAATCCACAGACATGCCAGAACCGGACGGATCACATAAAAATACTTCTTGTATTTCACAGTGTCCCCCTGCAGAAACTCCATAAAATTACTCTTCGCCGTTCCATAATAATGGTACATAGACGCCTTTACGGAAAAATACGGGGACGCCTCCTGATGAATCTGCTTCCACTCCTCCGTCGTCCGGTAAACAACCGGAGAATTGGACCATTCAAACAGCGTGGAATTGGATCGGTGATACTGTCTCAGAGCTTTCTGTAAATCCCATCCATTGATATCGAGCGTCTCGTCCAGCTCCCATTCAATCACATCACGGACGGGTTCCAGCTTTAAGTAATCTTCCGGTCTGCGCACATAGATAAACCGCACGTCATAATCGCTGTCCGGGGAAGCGAATCCCCAGGAACGGCTTCCGGATTCCACCGCGTGGAGAATCCGCACGTGCTCCTTTTCCTCGATCTCCTGAAGCTTCTGTTCTACCAGGTCTTCCAGAGTTCCTTCAAAATCCTTATATCTCATCTCTTACCACCCTTTCATTGACACTCATGACGAATTCCTGCACACGCTCATAATCCGGTTCGTCCGGCAGCGATGTGTTCTCAGCCGCCTCGTGCAGCCGTTTCTCGTAATCAGCCAGAATCTCATAGAATTCCGTCCGGTACGTGCCGTCCTCCTTCTGAAATTCTCCCCCGCGGATTTTCATCAGAAGCTCATGCTCGTCCTTCCGGTACGTAATAATCTCTTCTTTCTCCAGTATATCGATCGCCATCATAAACAGGCGGATTAAATGCATGGCGTGCTTATTTAGATGGTTGTCATCCTTCTTCCGGTTCCGTTTACCAATCTTATCATATTCTTTCACAATGTTATTCATCTCACCCCAGATGTTCCGGTAATCCCGCAGCGGATAGTGGGAAAACTGAGCATCCAGAAAAATCTCTGTGTCCATCTCCGGATTCTCCGCCTCGTCGATATAGATTTTCAGCGTTCCGTAATCGGAAATCCGGTAGCGCTCCCTGAATTCATACATGGCGTTCTTTACGGAATTATAGATATGTCTTTCCCGTTCCTCCGAAGCCATCCGGTCCCGCGCCAGCGCATTCTGGAGCCTCCTCAGCTGCTGGTCTGCGTATCCTCCGAAGGACTGGATCGCCCTCTTTGAAAGGAATAAACGGCGGTTGGCAAGCAGTTCCCTCCCGATTGGGGATAAGTATAAGTAGTGCTCTTCATTCAGCCCCAGCAGTTCACATGTATTGGGATTGCACTCCAGCAAAAGCCGGATGATCTTGTTAAACGTATAGATCACGGTATCCGTGTTCTCATCCGTATACTGATCATAGGAGGTCATTCCGATCAAATCGGATTTCCTGTTTAATGTCACGCCCCGGACATCAATATCGCTGTTTTCATTGTTCGTTCCATAGGAATAACTGCCTGCCAGCCCCAGCAGGATGATGTGTTTTCCCAGATGGGGATCTGTTTTTAAGAAGCTGTACTGCGGTTGTATCAGGAGCTCCTGTGATGGAAGTTGCTGTGTTATATGCGGCTGCGTTAAATGTGGCCGCGTCGACTTCGGCAGCTCTGTTATCGTCTCTGTATCACTCATGGGGATTCCCCCTTTCCTGCAAATAGAATACTTATAGTATAACTGCTTCCCGGAAAAATGCCAACAACCGTTTCAGACTTTTAAACCCGAGAACCATACTGCCGGATTACCGGGTGGCATATAACCGGAAAACACAGAAAAATACCCGGTATTCCATATTCAGAAATCACCGGGTACTGCGTTATCATACCTATTTACTTTTCTTTAAGAACCAGTATTTCCTTATCGGCTGTCTTCATTTTTTATTGCCTCTTTTATACCGGTTCTTCTCGCCACTTCCGGTTCTTCCCGCCACTTCCCGGTTCTTCCCGCTTCTGTCCCGTCTTTCCGCATATTTATCTTCGGATTCTCCGCTCCCAGACCTCCAAAAGCAGACACCCGGCCGCATAACAGGCCAGATCCTTCACGTCAAACACCGAGCCGAACACGATCCTGGCAAATCTGTTTCCGGATAGTCCCAGCAGCGTCACGAGATCAAAATACTGAAGCACTTCCACACATGCCGCAAACACGAACACATAAAGCGGCATCAGCCGCGCCTTCACCGGGATAAAGATCCTGACAAAACAGTATACTACTAAAACCACCAGCATGTCTCCCACATAGGGACGTATCACTTTGTCGTGAACGTACAGGGCAATCAGCGTTTCCACCACCATCAGCACCAGAAACGCAGCTCCGTACAGCAGACGCAGTTTCTTATCTCTCTCTGTCATTCCTCTCATCGCGAAGGTTCCTTTCCTCTTCATACGATCTTCCACACCATCCCAGCGTATCGTATCCTATTCACACCCCTTGCCTTCTTCCAAAAATTTAATAACTCCCCCAAGTTTCTCTCTGACCTTGCGTACTTCACCTTCCTGCCATGCCTTCAAAAGAGGAATGTACTCTTTATCTCCCCTTTCCTTTATCCGGTTCAGCAGTCCAAATACCACCTGGTGGTTAACCCTCTTTAACTCCTCAAACATATCCAGATGAAGTACCTTTGATGTCACTGCCTCCTCAAAACGTTGAAACCACTCTTCCGTATACGTTTCACATTCTATTTCCCATCCCTTATCCGTAAATACCAACATGGGAAGGCGGCCACTGTATTCAATCCTTAGATACCTTTTTACAATTGCAAAGTCTACTCGTCTGCTGATCTCATCCATCGTCAGATCATGGTAATAGCCGTAGGCTGGACACTGGTCCAGCTTATATTCCAGCACTTTCCTATCTTTTGAGCCTTTTAATATCTTTACCAGCATACCCCGGCCTCCTGTTGCAATCAGCTCATCCGCGGCTCTTAATATGGCCCTGAGTTCTTCAGGCTTAAGGCTGGTAATCTCCCCTGTTTCCAGTTCATAATGAATTCTTGATTTTCTGGTCATTACACATACCTTACTTCTTCACTCTTCCGCAACACTGCCTGTATTTCTTCCCGCTGCCGCATGGACAGGGAGCGTCAGGATCAGGCGTATTCGCTTTAAACTTTATTTTGGTAAGATCCCATTCAATTTTTGTCTGGCAGCCATGTTCCCCGCGCGCTCTCATTTCTGCATTGGTGAATCCACGGTTATTCCATTTTCGCACATGATCTTCCCAGTCCCTGAAAAGCTGTTCAAATTCTTTTAACTCCTCACCGGAAGAAAAAATACCCTCATATCTTTCCATAATCTCTGAAACTGCAAATATTCCACCCAATTCCTCCACGGCTTCAATGGAAAGTTCCCTCAACAGCTGCTCCGCCTCCATACTGCTGTCCATTCTTTTACTCAGATACCCTTTTAATATCCGGTACTCTTTCAAATGCTCATCAATGTAGTTCTCACGGTAAAACAGGAGGTCCTCAATGGATGGCTCATAATATGGCATGTCCTTCACCGCATCAAAGCGCTCTTTATACTCCTCCTCATCTTCTAAATCGGGATCAAACAGATATCCCGCCTCCAACCCAAAATTTTCTGATTCCTCTTTCAGCCTGACGACCGTTTTTTCCAACATTTCATCTGATAGTGCCGCTTCGTCTGGCAGCCAGTCTCTTTTTTCCGGTATATCTTCTGACTTCTCCGCCGTCCTTTCCTCTGCCATACTTTCCTTTGCCGTACTTTCCTCTTCCGCACTCTCCGCCGGAATATCGTGCTTCCTGATTACCTCAAACAGCCATTTCGTTTCAAAGACTCCATACAGCCTCAGGAATGTACTGATATAACTTCGAACCATCTCATAGTAAGCCATACGTGAGGCAAACCCCATCTCCCCGGCTAACTCCTTTATCTTATCCACAATTTCATATGGAACCACGGGAGTTGTATTCATTTCCTCTTCGTCAACATAGTAAAATACCCAGCCGTTCTTCTGCAGGCTGAGCCCCTCTGCCGCTTCTTCTGTCTCACACTCTTCAACAGCCAGTTTTATCAGCAATTGAAGCTCATTTGCCGGCACTGCTTCGATCTTTGCGGACAGCCCCTCAATAATCTTATGTTCCAACGACTCCAGCTGTCTTTTCCTTTCTTTTCCTCTCCCCAGTTCCAGTCCATATTCCTCAGCTATTACATCCAGAAGAGATTCCGGACATCTTTTTAAGCACGTTCCAAGACAGTGATCCGGCTCTCCTTTTAAAAAAAATGACTCTACAAGCGGTTCCTTTACCATATCAAACAATGACCTTAATTCCATACTTAAATCGTCAAATAAATATTCGTCCATTTTCCCCCCTGTATTTTCCATGTGATAAATGCACTTATCCAGCATCTGTGTTACCTATAGTATACCTGTTTACCATTAAAATTCCAACACTGTATTCTCAGCTTTTCACTGCTTTAAAGTGATCTGTTTTCTTTCAAAAGCCATTCCAGCACATTTCTCTTTTTAATTCCCTCATAATCCGCGTTTCCGAACAATTCATCCAGGGTCAGAAGGTATTTGGGGTAATTATCCTGAATCTTCCGGAGAGGCGCCAGTTCCCGTTCCAGAGTTGATTCCTCCAGCGTGGTCGCAGCCACCTGATAATAGACGGTTTCCTCCGAATTCATGGCTACAAAATCCACCTCCCCGTCATTCATCTGGCCGACCCGGACCTGGAAGCCGCGCCGGAGCAGTTCAAGATAGACGACATTTTCCAAAATGTGACCGATATCACTGTCTTTTCCCCGGACCAGAACATTGCGGAGGCCGATGTCAACCGCATAGTACTTGCACTGCTGTGTCAAATACTGTTTTCCTTTAATATTATACCGGCCCGCCTCGTAGAGAAGGAGGCTGTCTGTCAGACCCCTTAAATACTTATCCACGGTCTTCTGATCCACTTTTGTCCCCTGTGATTTCAGCGTGTTGGCAATCTTCGTGGGAGACGCCAGGTTTCCAACGTTGTGGAGCAGAAACTTTGCTACATTTTCCAATACGGTGATATCGGAAATATTAAGCCTTGCCACGACATCCTTTAAAAGAACCGTATGGTAAATATCCATCAGATACTCTTTGGCGTCTTTTAATTCCAATCCCATACGTGTAACGTAAGGAAACGAACTGTATTCCAAATACCGGCTGAATTTCTGCTGCAGTGAAAAATCCGTTTCCGTCAAAGTGCTGCAGAACTCTGCAAATGACAGCGGCAGCATCTTAAGCTCCACATAACGGCCGGAAAGAAGCGTCGCCAGCTCTCCCGACATAAAGTATGCGTTGGAACCGGTGATATAGACATCGCAGTTTTCCTTAATAAAAAGACTGTCCACCGCCTTCTCAAAATCGGCTACATGCTGAATCTCATCGAGAAATATATAATTCATCTGATCCGGAAGCAATCGTTCTTTTATATAATAATACAGTTTCTGGTAATCCGTTAATTCTTCGTACTCAATATCTTCAAAGTTAAGCATGATAATCTGGCTCCGGCTCACTCCGTCTGTCAGTAAATATTCCCGAAACATGTCAAACATCGTAGACTTCCCGCAGCGGCGCACGCCTGAAACTACTTTTATAATCTGACGGTCCTTCCACCTGATCAGCCAGTCCATATACTCTTCACGGTTAATTTTTGTCATTCTGTCACTCCTTTCTTTCTGCTATTATATACATTTTAATCCTGTTTTATTCCATTGTCAACAAAAGTTAGGAATTATTTCCTAACTTTTTATTATTATCTCATTTTTTAGGATTTAATTCCATTTCCAATTCCAAATAAAAGAAGCGAAAGCCCCTGTCCCATCAGGCAGCTTCCGCTTCTTTCGCCGGTATTACTTCTTTCCACAGCACTTTTTATATTTTTTCCCGCTTCCGCACGGACACGGATCATTCGGATAGATCTTCTGAACATTTTTCCTCTGTCCCGGCGCCTCACTGAAGCCATACCTGACCAGTTCATGCGGTGTATACCCGTGATTCATAACCATGCGTGTGTTGTTCCACACGTCTATAATCACGTTCGAGAACTTCTCCAGTTCCCGCTGTTCAGAAAATACGACTCCGTAATTTCCAAGCTCGTCTATCACGGTCTGTAAATTTGCACCCACACTGATTGCAGACTGGACATCACGCAGAATATCCGGAATCACTTCATCTTTAACACCAAGCTCACCAGTCAGGAATTCCCCGAGTTTCTGCAGCTCCTTCCCCATCAGGAAGCCGCCATTGTCCGCCATAAATTTCAACTCGGTCAGGGAGGGAATATAGTAAGGAATATTCCTCTGCATACGGTACAGTTCCTCATATGTATTCTGCTCCGCCAGTACACGGTCAACAAACCTTCCATCAACCAGTTCCACGACCGGACGGGCCGCAGAAAGCGTTTCATACGCCTCAAGAAGTTCTCCTTCCGTCAGCTTTGGGGAGGCATACTCATTAAAGATATCGAGTACCGCAGATACCGGTGACACCGCGTACAGCGAGTTGGCCGCACACAGGCAGTCACCGATCCGGCTGATGCGGCTGCGCTCAGCCTGAAACTGCTCCGTGTTCATTACTCCATAAGCCGTCTTCACATCATCAGCCACCAGATACGTCCCTTGCTGAACGGCCTCTGTCACATAGCCGCCTGCGTAGAGATAATCTATATTTTCGTCTTCATACAACGGAATCCAGCCATTGCCCTCCAGAATCTGCTCGAACAGCTCAATCTCTTTATCTCTTGCACAGAGGAAATACCGTCTCATCACCTCCGGCCGGATTAAATAGTCCACAGTCTCCCTGATCAGTTCTTCCTTTTTATACTTCGAATATCCGCTCATACCGTGGCGTTTTGCCAGTGCTGTGATACTTTCTTTATCATAACAGCCGAAAATATCCTCCAGCAGCAGCTTTCCCGACTCCGGAACACGCCCCTCCGAAAAGGACAACGCCTTCAGCTTTTCATTCACAAGCTCCACATCATAGGTTCCCATTCCCTGGTTCCCGGCCCATTCCAGGTAATCGATCCCGTTTTCCGCTTTTAATTCCTCAAGCTTTTTCGGGTCTGCAAGAATATCCAGAAGGTGATAATACCCGTAAATTCCGCCGCAGTCCTCAGGTATGACATCACCTTTATACTTCACCACCCGCGCATACGGCTCCGTGTCTTCTTCCAGAATCTTCTCCACCTCAATGGTATGTTCCCAGTTGTCACCCAGATCATATGTATACGTAAATTTCTTCGTATCAGCCACCAGTTCATCAATAACCGTACTGCCGGAAACAGTTCCCGGCATCGAAAACTCCTCCTCCAGCCGGTCATCGGTTACACGAATTCCCATAGTCCGGAACTCAAATTCAAAGAGATGGCAGTCCGACCAGCAAAATGCCGTCTGAATCATCTGATGCAGCGTCTCGAACGTAATTCCCTGCGGAATCAGGACCCTTCGCCAGATCGGTGGTTTACTTCCTTTTATTATAATCTTGAACTGATAAGCTCCCATGAAAATATCCTCCTGTCAAAGTA
This sequence comes from Hungatella sp. SL.1.14, assembly GCF_024460495.1. NCBI lineage: Bacteria > Bacillati > Bacillota > Clostridia > Lachnospirales > Lachnospiraceae > Hungatella > Hungatella sp. SL.1.14. The sequence continues at coordinate 157,874 of NZ_JANFYJ010000014.1, forward strand.
AAAAATGACGCCATGACAATTTACCACAGATTCCCTGCTTCTGTCCAGTCTATTTGCAAATTTTCTTTGAGCAGTACCATATTCCAGATTACTTTTTCCTCCCCGGCGTATCTGTCCGGATCGTCAGCCGATGATTTCCATCTCCTTGGAATCCCGGTTCAGGCTCACGGCGCCGTCCGCCGTCACAAGCATCAGATCCTCAATTCTTACTCCCAGCTCGCCGGGAAGATAGATTCCCGGTTCACAGGAAAAGATCATGCCCTCCTGCACAACGTCCTGGTTCGCGGAGGACACGTCTCCGGCATCATGCACCTCGATTCCGATACAGTGGCCGAGACGGTGTGTGAAAAATGGGCCGTATCCGGCCTCCGTGATGATATCCCTGGCCACCTTATCGATCTCGCAGAACTTCATGCCCGGCTTCATGGCCGCCTGGGCAGCTAAATTAGCCTTCTTTACGATCTCATACACTTCCCTGCCCTTTTCACTTGCATTCTTATAGAAAAACGTTCTGGTCATGTCGGAGCAGTAGCTGTTTTTTTTGCATCCCACATCGAAGAGCACACAGTCTCCGTCCTTTAAAACCGTTCCATCCGGCTTATGGTGGCCGATGGCCGCATTGGCCCCAAAGCTCACCAGCGGGCCGAAGGATGGCCCTTCCGTCCCCAACTCCTTATAGATCGCACACATTCCTGCGGCAACCTCCAGTTCCGTCACGCCTTCCTTTATCAGGCCGCGGAAACGGGCCATGGCCTCATCATTTAACCGGGACGCCAGAATCATCGTTTCCTTCTCTTCCTCGTCCTTGATCCGGCGGGCTCCGTCCACACACTCGGACGCATTTTTATAGGAAGAACCGGCTCCCAGTTCCATCAGCTCCAGAAGGAACCTGGCCGCCATCTTCTTATCAATCCCCAGCGGTTTGCCGTGGTCTGTGCAGTCTGCAATCATCTGGCAGGCCGGGTCTGTATCGGAAAACCAGACCTTCTCCACTCCGATATCGCCGTCCACGGTAAACAGTTTATTGATGAACAGCCTGTGGTTCCCATTTTTATTTAAATATAATGCCAGCAAACGCTCATTGGGCAGTATCCATCTGCCGGTCAGATAAAAGACTGACGGCGGATCGCTGATGATCATCTGCTCCAGGCCCATCTTCTCCATATTATGTAAGACGCGGCCTACTCTCTCTTCAAACATCGTTCTTCCTCCTCACTATGGGCACCCGGCGTACCCCGTCAACTGTTTTACTCCATTAAACTCCGTAAAATACAGGCGCTCCAGGTCCTAACGGCAGGCCCGCGATCATCCAGACAGCCAGAAGCAGAGACCAGAAGAATAAGAAGGCCATGGAGTACGGTAGCATGGAGGAAACCAGGGTTCCCCAGCCGGTATCCTTGTCGTATTTCTTCATAATCGTCAGGATATACGGAATCCATGCGATAACCGGTGCGATGATATTGGTGGTACTGTCGCCGATCCGGTAGGCCACCTGAGTCAGCTCAGGGGATAATCCCATCTTCATAAACATCGGTACGAATACCGGAGCGAAGATCGCATATTTCGCGGATGCAGAAGCCATAAACAGGTTCACAAAGCCTGCAACCAGGATAAAGCAGATCACGAGAACAACCGAGTTCACATTTAAGCTCTTTAACAGCTCCGCACCTTTGAAAGACAGAACACGGCCGATATTGGTATAGCTGAAGTAATTGGTAAACTGAGCCGCAACAAACGCCATTGCCACAAAACCGGATATGGAAGCGATGGCCTTATTAAAGGAAGCCACCACATCCTTATCGGACTGGAAGGTACCGCACATTTTCCCATACACAAACGAAGGAATGAAAAACAGCAGGGTGAACAGCGGAATAATCGCGTTCATCAGGGTGGAACCGTCGATTAAGCTGCCGGTCTCCGGGTTTCTCATAAAGGAATTTTTCGGAATACAGCAGATGATATAGAATGCCACGATTCCTACAAATACCCAGTTAGCTGCCTTTAATGCCTTTTCTTCTTTCGCGGAAATGCTGTCTGACGCCTCGATCAGAGTTCCGTCTCCATTTTCCTTATACGGCCCAAGGCGCGGGATAATCACACGCTCAGTAATATAGGTTCCCACAATGGTGATCAGGATCGTCGATACAATCATGAAGAACCAGTTTCCCAACGGTGTAACCGTATAGGACGGATCCAGCGTCTGTGCTGCTGCAGTAGAGAAACCGGATAAGGTGGCATCCGCGGAACCGATCAGTAAGTTTGCGGAGAAGCCGCCGGATACACCGGCAAATCCTGCGGCAATACCGGCCAGGGGATGCTTTTTGTATGCCTTGAAGATCATGGCAGCCAGCGGAATAAAGACAACATAGCCGGCATTTTCCGCCACGTTTGTCATAACGCCGATAAAGACGACCATCGGTGTCACCAGCGCAGCCGGCGTCACCTTAACCACCTTGCGGATCAGGCCGTTTAAATAGCCGGAGCTTTCCGCCACGCCGATTCCCAGCATGATCACAATGGTAAATCCCAGCGGCGCATAGCTGGTAAAGTTGGTTACCGCGGAGGTCAGCATGTACTGAAGCCCCTTAATGCTGAACAGACTGACGATCGATACCGTGGCCTCCTCCACCGTACCGCTGCCTGAGTTGTACATTTCACCTGCGGCGCTCCACCCGAGGGCCGAACCGATACCGGAGACGATGACTACCGCCACAGCTAAGTAAAAGAATATGGTGAGCGGTGTCGGAAGCTTGTTCCCTGCGGTTTCGATCTTATCCAGAAAGCGCAGGATCCAGGAACGTTTTTTTGTCTTGGTTGTGTTTTTCATACTTTCTCCTTTATACATTATATTATTTACTGCCTATTTCGCAGTATTTGACGCAATCAGAGCGGCATCCCACACACCGGAAAACGGCGGGGAATAACACAAATCCATAAATCCCATCTCGTCCACCGTCAGTCCGGCATAAATAGCGATGGCATAGTAATTGGCTCTCGGAACCACAATTCCCTGTCCGTACGTCTCCGCCCCCAGGATCTTTCTCGTATCGGCGTCGTAGATCAGCTTAATGTTCAGCTTCTCCGTTCCGTAGTAGGACGCATAACTGTTTCCCGTAATCGTATGAGCCTTGTAATTAAGCCCCCTGGCCTTCGCCTCTTTCTCCGATAAACCGACCTTTGCCGCATCCATGCCAAACAGCCGCAGCGCCGAACTTCCGATCAGTTTAAACGGCTTCGGCTGTGCCCCGCCCAGGATATCACCGATGATTCTTCCCTGTTTGTTGGCGTTGGTTCCTAACGGCGCATACATATAATCTCCGGTGACTGCGGATTTCATGATGCTGCAGTCACCCGCCGCGTAAACATCCGGAATGCTGGTCTCCATCCGCTCATTCACGCAGATGGCCCCATTCTTCGCCTTCTCCACATTGGTGATAAACGAGGTCGCAGGTGCGATGCCCGCGCTGTTGATCACGATATCCGCCGGGATTTCTTCGGTTCCGTCTCCCCTTGAGAGCACGGCGCCCACGATACGGCCGTCTTCCTCGATCAGACTCTGAACCATCGTTCCCACACGCACGGTCACCCCGTTTCCGGCAAGCTCGGCCTCCAGAGCCTCGCTGACCTCGGCATCAAAGGCCGGGAGCACGTGATCGGCCAGCTCCACTATCGTTACCTCTTTGCCGTAATGCCTGCATGCCTCGGACAATTCCAGGCCGATAAACCCGGCTCCGACGATGACTACATGGCGCTGGTTCTCATCGAATAACGCCTGTTTCACCCTGGTTCCATCCGCCACGTCGCGGATCTCGAATAAATTGCTGTAAGAACGGTCGAACGGTGGGAAATGGCGCACCCCCGCTCCGCTTCCGATCACCAGCTTGTCATAGGTATCCTCAAACACCTCTCCGGTCTGCAAATTCTTCACCGTCACGGTCTTCGCATCCGTATCCACGGCAGTCACCTCATGGTAAGTCTTTACCGGAATCCCGCTTTTGGCAAACTCTTCCGCCGTCCTGGCAATCAGTTCCTTCCCCTGCTTGATATGATCAGAAATATAAAACGGGATACCACAGGCGCCAAAGGATACCTCTCCGCCTTTCTCGTAAACCACGATTTCCACCGCATCGCCCAGAAGTCTTTTTAACTTGGATGCCGCCGACATTCCGGCGGCCACACCGCCGATAATCACTGTTTTCACTCTCTCACCCTTCTTTCTACGATAATCGCATTTGTCATACAGCCAGTTACATTAATCAGTGTCCTTGGCACATCTCCGATGGGATCGACAGCGATCATCGGTCCCAGGCCGTTCACCGCGCCGATGATTCCGCTTCCCATCACAGCTCCGAATTCCGCCATGGTGGCCGTTCCCGGAACTCCGGTAATTCCATAGGAGACCAGCACGATAACCACCACCAGGCCGAACACCAGCGCCGGTGTCATGGTCAGACCGCTTAAGCCTGCGGCAAATACCGCGGCCATAGCCGGGAACAGAGCGCCGCACCCCTGCATACCCGAAGCAATCGCATAAGCAGATACCTCGTCGGTAATCTCCTTTTTAAGACCCAGCCCGGCCGCCAGCGCCTCCTGAGCGTCCGGAAGACAGGCAGAACCGGAGCGGGTAACCAGAGCCTTTTTCATCGCAGCCTTTCCCGCACGGAAAAATGCCGCCGGGCTCACACCGGAAACTGCACACAGAATCATCTGCACTGCCAGCATGGCCAGAGACGCCGCACAGAGAACCAGCAGCATCTTCACCAGCATAAGGAGAAACGCCGGCCCGTACGCCGCCGTAAATGCGGCCATGACCGCAGCCGCTCCCATGGGCTTGTAGGCGATAACGGCCTTGCACACACTCGTAATCACGGAGAACGCCGCATCTGTGAAATCGAGAAACGGCTTTACCGTATCCATATATTTGCCGGACATTCTGCGGGCCGCAATACCAATAAATACGGCAAAAACGAAAATTCCCGCCACATTGCCGGTAAGGAAGTCAAAACCGACACCCGAGGGGATCAGATGCGCGATGGAATCGGTAATCTTCTGTCCCTCCCCGACATCCCAGGAAAAGACCACGGTATCCGCTCCCGGTGCCGCGCCGACTTTCAACCAGAGGCCAAAGCAGGCGCCGATCAGGGCGCTGGCCGCCAGCATCAGCGTATTCACCCATTTTTTCCATTTGGTCAGAGGTGTTTCCGCCTTAACCAGAGGCGTGTGAATCACGAGACGCACTCCTGCAGTAAAGACAACCGGCGCGATCAAAAGCTGGAAAAGGGAGACGTATCCGTTCCCAACTAAAGAAAACCATCGGCCCAGATCAGCCGCATACGCCCCCGTGCGGCCGGATACCCCCCATACGATCAGTCCGTATACGGTTCCCGTTCCCGTTCCGATCAGCACTCTGGAGGCAAACGAAAACTTCTTCTTTGGCAGGCGGCTGATTCCAAAAAGCAGAGCGAAAAACACAATCACTCCTGCCAGACTCTCCGCCCTCGTTAATCCTAAAAACCCGATTGTACTCATGAATATTCCCTTTCTGTCAGCACTCCGTCATAATACGGATTATTTCCTTATCTGTCTCTCTCATTCCATCTTTTCCGAGACGGCCCACGTTGGTGATCGTATTTTCCACGCCTTTGGACACGATACCGTCGCCGCCTTTAAACTGCTGGCCGTTTAAATACATGTAATATCCCATGATTCCGGCGTCCACCGCAGCCGCGATCTTGCCTGCGCAGGAAGGCTTTGCGCCGTCGCAGATGATGCCCGACACAATGGCCAGACCATTGACAAGGGTGTGGGCGATCGTTTTATAATCTCCCCCCAGCAGGAAGGCAATTCCGCACCCGGCTCCGCATCCCGCGCTGACTGCTCCGCAGTAGGCAGACAGACGGCCGATTCCCGTCTTCTGATGAATCGTAATTAAATTGGAAAGCACCAGGGCACGGAAGAGCTCCTCCTCACTGGATCCCAGTTCTTTCGCATACTCAATCACGGGAAGAGACGCTGTCATCCCCTGATTCCCGCTTCCGGAATTGATAATGACGGGAAGCTCGCATCCGCTCATACGGGCGTCTGATCCCGCTGCGGCCGCAGCTCTCGCCCTGACGCGGATATCGTCACCGTAGGCTTTTAACAGAACGCTTCCGATATTGGCGCCCCAGTCGTTCTTAAGGCCCTCCTCCGAAATCGCACGGTTATAAGCGATCTGGCGCCCTATCACTTCTCTCACATCATCTAAATCTACCGTCTTTGCAAACTCGTAGATGTCTTCCACATTTAAAAGGCTCCGGTCCGCCATCTGGGCTTCCCTGGCGGCCACGGCTCCCACTTTATAAAGAACCTCTCCGTCCTTTTCGATCAGTACAATGTTGGTATGATACCCCGCGATCCTCACTTTCACACAGGACCCGCCTCCGTATACCGTCACCACCATGTCGAGAATCTCATCCGTATCCAGTGGTTTCACACAGATATCTGCGTGATCCAGATACTCCCTGATCTGTGCCTTCTGCTCCTTTGTCACCCCTGCGATGACTTCCAGAATCCTGGAGGCATCTCCGGCTGCAATCCCTGCTGCCGCCGCGGCTTCGATTCCCTTCAGCCCGCCCGTGTTGGGGACAATGACACTCTTTACATTTTTCACGATATTGCCGCTGGCTTCCACCACACAGCGTTCCGGAAGGCAGCCCAGCACCTCCCTGGCTTTAGCCGCACAGTAGGCCAGAGCAATCGGCTCCGTACACCCCATGGCAGGCACGAGTTCCTCTTTTAAAATCTGTACATAGGTAGAATATTGAATTCCGGTACGCTCCATGATTTCCCTCCGATTTCTTTATATATTTTTTATAATTTTATAGGAAAATTTTATCTTATTCTGTTTGATATGTCAATGATTTTAATGATTTTTTTTTATTATAATAATAATTTTTCTTTTCTTCACACAGTTTATCCTTCTAAACAGAAAAAAAAGAGACCCGGACTATTGCCTTCCGGACCTCTCTCCTGTTTCAGTTGAAATGTATGTTGCCGCCCTTTTTAAACAGCGGTTAATTTCTTCCGCCCGCTTCCAAAAGACGAAAGAGTAGTAATCAGCATGGCAAACGAAGCAAACAGGAAGCCAAAGTAGACCATCGCAGCTGGTGTGGAGGTCTTGACCCCCTCAATGTTCGCATACAAGTTACCCTTGGATAAATAGGCGGTCACACTGCGTCCCGGTATATAGGGCGCACTGCTGTGGGCATTCTTCAGTTCATATTCCTGACCCAGATAGGATACAAAGACATCATACTGCATCTGCCTTTTCCCTAATATCTTCCGGTATACCGTATCAGAACTTACAACCCTCACCTCAACCTCTGTATATTCCGCGTCCGCCTTATCGACAACTCCCCGCAGAACTACCGTCGTAATAATACAAAGCAGTGTTACAATCATCAAGATCATCGATTTCTTACTCATCAGAAATCCCCCTTCATTTTCTCTTTTGTATATCGTCTTGTATGTATTCTCTTACCTATATCCTCTTATATATTTCTTCTCATATTTTTCTTCTTCTGCTTCTTTTCTTACGTCTTCTTCTGAATTTTAGACTGGTAACGATATACACTCGCCTCAGAACAGTATAAATACTCTGCGACCGCGCCCACCGCGCCCTTTAGCTGGAACAGTCCCGCGCGGTTCAGTTCTCCGATAATCTCAATCTTTTCCTTCTGCGTCAGACGCTCCCTGACCTTTGCTTCGCTGGATCCCACCACGGTGATCACAGCTTTTTTCATCATATCCCCAATTACATCTTCAGAGAAATTCTCGACAGGGCCCGAACAGATGATTCCCGACTGGCCGCCGTCGCTCATCAGCCCCATGCCGCTCAGCTGGCGGATACGATCCATGACCTGCTCATACGGCGTCATGTCAATATTGACACAGAGCTGTCCCACCAGTTTCCCTTCCTCCCGGATAAAATACGTCGAAGAACGCAGCCGCTTATCAGGAGCCGCTTTCCCCTCATAGTTTACTACATAATCCTTTTCTTTCCACTCTTCATTGGCCAGTATGGACAGCGTAAAATCAGTAATAGGCGCCCCTATCGTACGGCCGCTGACGTGTCCGTTGGCAATGGCGATAATATCGTGGTCCGGTTTGCGGCAGTCTCTCAGCACGACCTCTGCATTCTCTCCCAGAACCTCTCCCAGAAAATCAACCAGCTTTTTATAATAATCCAGTATGTCCAATTCCACAGTTCCTTTCCGCATCGTTCAAAACTCTTTTTTCATTATAACAGAGGAAAAACCGTTCCGCAACCGATTCCGCCGCCCCATTCTGCCATAAAATTGTAACAGTGCAGACGGCTCATCTTCTTGACCGAAAAAGCAGGTCAAGAAGCATCGGATATTCATCCGATGTGAAAATTGGTGCAAAGACGGTCTTATGAGCAAGTTCAACGTCCATTTTCGCACCAATTTTCCCGCCGTCTGAACTGTTACGTAAAATTCAATAAATTGTATCATTTATTGTAATTTGTTGACAAATTCTGCCATTTTATGTATAGTTTTCATGGAAACATTATTATCCTAAAAGGGGGCATTGATATGAAACAGGAAACAAATTACTCATCTCCCTACGAACTGGACGGAAAACTGCCGCTTAAAACAGCATTCCCGCTGGGTCTTCAGCACGTTCTCGCCATGTTCGCAGGAAACTTAACACCGATTCTTTTAATCGCAGGCGCGTGCGGGATCACAGCCGGCTCTGCGGAACAGGTGGCAATTCTTCAGAATGCCATGCTGGTAGCCGGTATCGTCACACTGGTTCAGCTCTTCTCCATCGGTCCGGTGGGAGGCAAACTTCCCATTGTCATGGGAACCAGCTCCGGTTTTATCGGCGTATGCCAGAGTGTGGCCGGCGTCATGGGCGGCGGTGTCGCAGCTTACGGTGCCATTCTCGGAGCATCGCTGCTGGGCGGATTGTTTGAGACAGTACTGGGCTTTTTCTTAAAGCCTCTGCGCCGTTTCTTCCCATCTGTGGTTACCGGTACAGTCGTTCTCTCCATCGGTCTTTCCTTAATCAGCGTCGGCATCGGTTCCTTCGGCGGCGGCAGCAGTTCTAAGGATTACGGCTCTTTGGAGAATTTATTCCTGGGCTTTGTAGTCCTTTTGAGCATCGTACTGTTAAAGCATTTCTGCAAAGGATTTGCAAGCGTATCTTCTATATTAATTGGTATCATCATCGGTTACGTGGTAGCGGCAGTCATGGGATTCCTTCTTCCCAATACCTTCACCTTCACGGATCCGGCTACCGGAGCTGCGGCAGAGCTGACGAAATCCTGGGTTTTAAACTGGAATAAGGTTGCCGAAGCCAGCTGGTTTTCCATTCCAAAGCTGATGCCTGTAAAGCTGGTGTTTGACGCCCGCGCCATTATCCCGATCGGAATCATGTTCATCGTAACGGCAGTTGAGACCGTAGGTGACATCTCCGGTATCACGGAAGGCGGTATGGGACGGGAAGCCACAGATAAGGAACTGGCAGGCGGCGTTATGTGTGACGGCCTCGGTTCTTCCTTTGCGGCCCTCTTCGGCGTACTTCCCAACACCTCCTTCAGCCAGAACGTAGGTCTGGTCGGCATGACGAAGATCATCAACCGGTTCGCCATTGCAACCGGCGGCGTATTCTTAATCGCCTGCGGTTTATTCCCGAAACTGGCGGCCATCGTATCCATCATGCCTCAGAGTGTTCTCGGCGGAGCGGCTGTCATGATGTTCGCCTCCATCGTAGTCAGCGGTATCCAGCTGATCACCAAAGAGGAGGTCAATACGAGAAGCATTACCATCGTATCCGTAGCCCTCGGCCTCGGTTACGGCCTTGGCTCCAATGCAGCTGCCCTTACATACCTTCCTGAACCGGTACGTTTAATCTTCGGCGGTTCCGGTATCGTTCCGGCTGCTCTGGTGGCAATCATTTTAAATGTATGCCTTCCAAAAGAATCTGCTGCAGAAAAGACGGCAAAAAAATAATCAGAGGGGCTCTAAAATAAGTCCTTAATTAGGAATCGCCAGTTCCGGCAAATGCCGGTTCTGGCGATTCCTTGTTTATTATACCTGATTTTTATACACATCTTGATTTCACTCGTATCAAAGGGATCACTTAATAAGCTTATGAGTATAACTCTTTGCTTTTAAGCTGCTATTACTTTTTGTTGCTTTTTATTATGATATTTAGGGGTGTTTACAAGGGACTGCGCGGACCGTGAAACGGACTGCTGGCAGAGAATTTCGTACATTTATTTATTGTTGTCTTTGAACTCATATAATATACTTTCTTTAGGGAGCAATCGTGTTGCAGGGTGGCGTTGGCCTTCATTCTACATAGGATGGAGGTGATGTCTATGAAACATTTCGATTTTAAGGATTTAATGGCCTTTGGAATGTTTATCTTAGCGTTACTGACATTCATTTATTTGATTTGTCGCTAGCTTAACATAGAAAACCACCCTAAACTTGATATGATACCTCTTAAGTAGACAAGATAAATAACCAAAATCTACTTAGGAGGTATTTTTATGTCCAAATCCCCTCATACTTCGGAATTCCGGGCAAAGGTGTCACAGGAATACCTTGATGGATTGGGTTCCTATAATTATTTAGCCACTAAATATAATATCGGGTGTAAAACATTGAAAGAGTGGGTTGCTAAATACAGAATTCATGGAATCGGAGCAT
>NZ_JANFYJ010000140.1:0-414 GCF_024460495.1 Hungatella sp. SL.1.14
ATAGGAGGAAAATCACATGAAAATAATTAACTTAGGCATTCTGGCTCACGTTGACGCAGGAAAGACAACCTTAACGGAGAGTTTATTGTATACCAGTGGTGCAATTGCAGAACTAGGGAGCGTAGATAAAGGCACAACAAGGACAGATACAATGAATTTGGAGCGTCAAAGGGGAATCACTATCCAGACAGCAGTGGCATCTTTTCAGTGGGAGGATGTAAAAGTCAACATTATAGATACGCCAGGCCATATGGATTTTTTGGCGGAAGTATACCGTTCTTTATCCGTATTAGACGGAGCAGTATTATTAGTTTCTGCAAAGGATGGCATACAGGCACAGACCCGCATACTGTTTCATGCACTACAGACAATGAAGATTCCGACAATTTTTTTCATCAATAAAATTGACCAAGA
>NZ_JANFYJ010000141.1:0-414 GCF_024460495.1 Hungatella sp. SL.1.14
TTTCTGATACGGAAAAGAAAGCCACTAAGGCAAACGGCAGTCTTTAAACCCTGATCGGAACGGTGGTCAGTCTGGCCGCAGTAAAAAAAGGTATGGACTTGGTAGACGATTATACCAATGCAGCTGCCAGATTAAGAATGGTTAATGATGACAGCCAGACTCCAGCAGAATTGCAGGATAAGGTTTTCGATGCCGCGAACCGGTTACGAGGCAGTTATACGGACATGGCCGGAGCAGTTGCCAAAATGAACCTCCTTGCCGGCGATAGTTTTACATCAAATGACGAAGCTATCGGTTTTACTGAACTCCTGCAAAAATCGTTGAAGGTGTCTGGAGCTGGAACGTGTCATTCTCGGATTTACTGAGGAGTATGGATCCTGGAAAATAATCTGCATATTTTCCCGCAGTCTCTTC
>NZ_JANFYJ010000142.1:0-414 GCF_024460495.1 Hungatella sp. SL.1.14
GTTTTAAAGCATCTGAATTATATTGAGGAGTGTGGGGTCAATTATCTGCACCTGATGCCGCTTCTAGATACACCGGAGGGAAGGAGCGACGGCGGATACGCTGTTTCTGATTTTCGGAAGGTGAGGCCCGATCTGGGAACGATGGAGGATTTAGAGTGTCTGGCTGCGGAGTGTCATAAGCGGGATGTGAGCATCTGCCTCGACTTTGTGATGACTCACACATCGGAGGATCACGAATGGGCAAGAAAGGCGAGGATGGGGGATCCGGAATACCAGAGCCGGTACTTCTTTTACGATAATTACGATCTCCCGGCGCAGTTTGAGAGGACGGTTCCGGAGGTATTTCCGGCTACGGCTCCGGGGAATTTTACCTGGGTAGCAGATGCAGGGAAATACGTAATGACTACATTTTAT
>NZ_JANFYJ010000143.1:0-412 GCF_024460495.1 Hungatella sp. SL.1.14
GGCGAGGATGTATTTAAAATAATCTTTGATTAGAGCAAATAATATGAGGCCTAAAGTTATTTTTCTTCCACATGCGAATATCCAGTATTCCCAGCTGAAAATGGAACGGCGGGAATGGGTCGTGAAAAACTGCTATGAAAAGCTGTTTGACCTGGTTCGGGACAATCAGTATAAACTAGGATTTGAGGCCAGCGGCAAGACGCTGGATGAAATAGAGAGGCTGGCTCCAGAGGTCATGGAAAAGCTGAAGGCGCTGATTCTGGACGGTCAGGTGGAGCCGGTGGCATCCCCGTATACACATCTGATGATGGGAAATGTGCCGCGTGAGGTGGCGGTACATACATTGCTAAGGAGCCTGGAGACATGGGAGCGTTATACCGGTATCCGTCCGACGGTTGGATGGAATCCGGAA
>NZ_JANFYJ010000144.1:0-412 GCF_024460495.1 Hungatella sp. SL.1.14
TCTGCTCCAGGCCATTTGATAATCAGGGGGATATGGCAGACCGGCTCATCTGCCATGCCGTGTTCCCCATAGACCCCGAATTCTCCCAGATCCTCTTCGTGGTCCGCGGTAATGATAATGGCCAGATCTTCTCCGTAAAGTCCGTGTTCCTTAAGCCACGACGTGATCAGACCAATATTGTCATCGGTAAACTTAACGCTGTCATCGTAATGGTCAATGAAATGCTTTGCCTCGTCTTTCGTCTTTAAGCTGCCCGGGTGCTTTGGCCATCTGGAAAACGTCTCATCATTCCACATATTGATCTCATTGGCGCCGTGGGGGCCGATGAGGCGCAGATGCTCACAAAATATCTGATCTGTGATCCAGTCATCCGGCTGAGGCTCATCCTGAAACCTGCTTTTTTCTCCCTCCG
>NZ_JANFYJ010000145.1:0-411 GCF_024460495.1 Hungatella sp. SL.1.14
CGCTCGTATAGGCCGGACGGATGATCTTATCCATGTTCATCAGCTCCTCAATCCGGTGAGCGCTCCATCCGACGATTCTGGCAATCGCAAAAAATTGGAGTGAACAGTTCCTTCGGAATATCCAGCATGCTGTATACAAAACCGCTGTAGAAGTCCACATTGGCGCTGACGCCCTTGTAAATCTTTCTCTCATCCGCAATTACCTGCGGTGCCAGACGCTCGATCATGGAATATAAGTTAAAGTCATCCATACGCCCCTTTTCTTCGGACAGCTGGTGAACAAACCCCTTGAAGATCTCCGCACGCGGATCGGAATTGGAGTAAACGGCGTGACCCATGCCGTAGATTAAGCCCTTCTTATCAAATGCCTCTTTATGTAACAGTCTTCTTAAATAGAATTCTACTTCTTCC
>NZ_JANFYJ010000146.1:0-411 GCF_024460495.1 Hungatella sp. SL.1.14
AACGGTACAAAACAGATCGAATAAACGATGCTGTTGCAAAATGCGTTCCAGAATTCCGGATCCCGGCACATCTCAAAGTAGTTGCCCAGTCCAATAAAATGTGTCTTGTCAATCATACTGATGTATCTCATGTCAGTAAGGCTGAGCACCGCGGACAGCAGAACAGGCAGAAAATGAAACAAGGTAAATACAATCAAGTATGGCGTAATAAACAGCCATGCAATGCGCGCCTCTTTTTTACGTAAGGAAGAAGTCACGTATTATCATCCCTTTCCACTCTATTCTTTTACTTGCTGGCGGTTTCAATAGCCGCGTCCGCTTTTGTCTGGATATGTGCCACGGTATCATCCAGCGACTGCTCACCGTTTCCATAAAGTCCGCACTCATCGACAATGATATTCTTTATCTCCG
>NZ_JANFYJ010000147.1:0-410 GCF_024460495.1 Hungatella sp. SL.1.14
GGGCCTTCATCGCAAAAGCTACGGCCTCGTCAACCATATGGCATCTCCTTTGAAGCTCTTTCTTAATATATTACCACAATTTATTACGATTTAACAGTACATGTTTTTAACATCTAGCAATTACGTTGTTTTTGGCTTAAAACCGTGCTTTTTGAGATATTTCACGCGCTAACTATCACTAACTAAATGCAGTCAAAACTAAGTGTTATGCAGTCTAAATGCAGTCAGAGAATGATACAATATGCTTATGCATTTAGATGGTACCAAACAGGCCGCCTAATCAAAATAATCAAGTGAAATAATATAACTGAATGGAGATGAAAAGATGAACCGAACAGATAAATTATTTTTTGAGATAATTGAGACCTACCAGCGCCATGCCCAGGCTTCCAGAAATGCAAAATACCAGG
>NZ_JANFYJ010000148.1:0-410 GCF_024460495.1 Hungatella sp. SL.1.14
CGCTGAGTAGGTGTGGTTGTAAACCACATCCATGATAACGCGGAACCCGTTTCGGTGCGTGGCGCCGTGGTATTACTACCGCCAGAACGAGGATGGTACCCTGTCCGACGGTTCGGGATGCGGCAATGACTTTGCCGCCGAGCGGGAGATGGCTGCATCGTTTATTCTGGATTCGGTCCTCTACTGGACGGAGGAGTACCATATGGATGGATTCCGGATTCCGGTTTGATTTGATGGGGCTGCTTCCCACTGAACTGATGAACCGGATTGGCCGCGCCCTGGATTTGAGATACGGCGCCGGTAAAAAGCTGATCTACGGGGAGCCGTGGGCCGCGGACAGGACTCCTATGGAACCGGGGATCCAGTCTCTTTTCCTGATCCTTAAGTGCCTGGTGGAACCCCGGTTCCAT
>NZ_JANFYJ010000149.1:0-409 GCF_024460495.1 Hungatella sp. SL.1.14
CTTAAAAAACACACGGATTTGGACTTCTGCACGATGTCGCTGTGGCAGATATCACATTTTCCGCCCTGGCTGTCCTCGTTGGATAAGACAACCTTGCAGGATGGACAGTAGTTTACGAGAGCCGTATCGCGGAACACAAGGCCCTTCTCAAACATCTTTAAGAAAATCCACTGGGTCCATTTATAATAGTCCTCATCCGTGGTGTCGACTACTCTCGACCAGTCAAAGGAGAATCCCACTTTATTCAGCTGATTGGAAAATCTGGCAATGTTATCGTCTGTAATCTTTCTATGGGAAAAGAGGACACAGACCGTCAGGCCTTAAACGTGTTCCGCATGGAGCTTTTAGGCGCCAGGGTTCATCCCGTCACCAGCGGTACGCAGACATTAAAGGATGCGGTCAATGAAAC